>CAYMGZ010000006.1:19400-23677 GCA_964390095.1 uncultured Lachnospiraceae bacterium
TTGGAAGGGGAATCGCTCCTGATCATGCTTGACATGCAGGGGATCTGTGCGTCGAGCGGGTCGGCGTGCACGGCGGGGTTGCCCCTGCCGTCGCATGTGCTGATGGCGTTAGGGCTGCCGGAGGAGGTGGCACGCGGTTCCATCCGTTTTACGCTCTCACAGGAGACGACGAAGGAAGAGATTGACTTCGTGATCGATAAAATGGAGGAAATGGTTGGGAAACTGCGGGAGATGTCGCCGTTTTACGCGGAAATCGTGTAAGCAGACAAAAAAAGCCCGCGGGAATGCCTGCATTTTCCTCCGGAGGTGCGGGCAGGGAAAGAGGGGATGAGGTGATTCATGAAAGAAAAAGTTGTGGTTGGCATGTCGGGCGGCGTGGATTCTTCGGTGGCGGCGTACCTGCTCAAAGAGGCAGGGTACGAGGTCATCGGCGTAACGATGCAGATCTGGCAGGCTGGTAATGTTATGAAAGAGGAGCGCGAGGGGGGCTGCTGCGGGCTTTCTGCGGTGGAGGATGCGGGGCGGGTTTGCATGGAGCTTGGCATCCCGCATTATGTGATGGATTTCCGTCAGGAATTTGAGCAGAATGTCATCGAATATTTTGTGCGGGAATATGCCGCCGGCCGGACCCCGAACCCCTGCGTTGCCTGCAACCGCCATGTCAAGTGGGAATCGTTGCTGCACCGCTGCACCGCGGTCGGTGCGGACCGCATTGCGACCGGGCATTACGCGCGGGTGGGGCGGCTTGCAAACGGGCGCTATGCACTGAAAGTCTCCGCCGCGGGGGGGAAGGACCAGACCTATGCGCTCTATGGCCTGACGCAGGGACAGCTTTCGCGCACCTTGATGCCGCTCGGGGATTATACAAAGGATGAGGTGCGGAATATTGCGCGCCGGGCAGGGCTTTTGGTGGCGGACAAGCCGGACAGCCAGGAAATCTGTTTTGTGCAGGATGGCGGTTATGCAGGGTTCATCGAGGATTATCTGGGGAAGCGTTTCCCGGAAGGTGATTTTGTGGACCGGCAGGGCAACCGGATGGGGCGGCACAAAGGGATCATCCACTACACGGTCGGGCAGCGCAAAGGGCTGAACCTCTCGTTAAAGGAGCCGGCGTTTGTTTTGGAGATCCGCCCACGGGAAAACCAGGTTGTCTTAGGGTACGGCAGGGAGATTTTTATGAAGAAGGCCCTGGCGGGGCAATTAAATTTCATGAGCCGGGAGGAAATCTTTGACGGCATGGAAGTGACGGCGAAGATCCGCTATAACCATAAAGGGGCACCGGCCAGGCTTTTTATGCGGGACGGGGGGCTTTTGTGCTGCGAGTTTTTGGAGGAGCAGCGCGCCATCACGCCGGGGCAGGCGCTTGTGCTGTACGAGGGGGAGTATGTGCTTGGCGGGGGAACGATCGTGAAAGGGGAAAAGGAATGAGGGTTTTGTATTTTATGCTGGCTGTGCTTCTTATGTCCTGTGGCGGCTGTGGCCTGAAAACGGGCGCGAAGGATTATGAGCAGGGGGTCGTGGCATATGAAAAGGGGGCATACCGGGAGGCGGCAGGGTATTTTGAGCAGGCACTTGCGGATAATAAGGACCGGGCAGAATACCATCTGTATTATGGCTTTACCCAGATACAGCTGGGAGATTATGGAAATGCCGTAAAAAGTTTTGAGCAGGTCATCCTTGACAAGGAATTTGACATGGTGCAGGAGAACAATAAGAGGGCGTACCGTGGGGCGGGGATTGCGCATTATCTGGCGGGCGAGGAGGAACAGGCACTTGAGAGCTTTTATGCGGCGCTAAAGATCCCGCTGCTTGAGGACCTTAATGCGGACATCCGCAGTTACATGGTACAGGTCAACGCGGCGTTAATCGAGCGCTACCGCACGGCGGGGGATCTTGCGCAGGCCAGAAAGCTCTGCGATACGCTTCTTACGGATTACGGGGAATCGGCGGACCTGTTTCGGATGCGGGCGGACCTTTGGATGGAAGAAGGTGCCTACGATGCGGCACTTACCGATTTTGATGCGGCAATCGCGGCGGGGGATGGGCGGATGGGTACACTTCTCGGGAAACTCATGGCATTGCAGGCGTTAGGGCGCGGGGAGGAGGCGGCGGAGGTATCGGCAAAGATTGCGGCGACCCCGCCGCAGGATGACGAGGAGGCTTTGGCAGCCGCGATCGCGGCATTTTCCATCGGGGATTACGATGCGGCCACAAAGGGGTTTGAGAACCTTTCCGGCAAAGGGGTGCTGCAGGCGGATGATTACCTTGCGCGGTTATATATGGAACAAAAGCTGTACGGCAAGGCGCTTGAGAAGCTGCGTGTGCTGGAAGCGAAGGGAACGGATAACGAGGAGCTTTTTTACCAGATGGCGGTGTGCCTGCTCGCGACGGGCGATACCGCGGGGGCGGTGCAATATTATGGGAAGCTTGAGGCAAAGGGGGATGCTTCCTATGCGCGCAGGCAGGAGAAACTTTTTATCGTGCTTTTGGAGGAGCGCGGGGATTTTGAGCGGGCATATGAGCGGATGGAACAATATCTTTCCGATTATGTGACGGAGCAGGACGCGGAGTATGAAGAAGCAAAAAAGGAATATGAATTTTTAAAGAGAGTGACGGGAAGGTGAGAAGACATGGCGGAATTGTTTGAAGTGGGGGACGAGGCGGAACGGGTAATCTTAATTGGCGTGCGGACGGCGGAAGATGACGATACCGGGGAATCGCTTGCGGAACTTGCGGAACTGGCGAGGACGGCGGGTGCGAAAACGCTTGGCGTGGTCATACAAAACCGGGACGGCATACATCCGGGCACTTATATCGGGAAGGGGAAGATTGAGGAGGTGGCGGATGCCGTGGCAGAACAATCCGCCACCGGGGTCATCTGCGATGACGAGCTTTCCCCGGCGCAGATGAAAAATCTGGAGGCGGCGCTTTCCTGCAAGGTGATGGACCGGACGATGCTGATCCTTGATATTTTTGCGCAGCACGCGGTGACGCGGGAAGGGAAGATACAAGTAGAGTTGGCTCAATTAAAATATCGCCAGACAAAACTAATCGGGATGCATGATGCATTTTCAAGGCTTGGCGCGGGGATTGGCACAAGGGGCCCTGGCGAGAAAAAGCTGGAGATGGACCGGAGGTTGATCAAGAACCGGATCTCCCAATTAAATAAGGAACTTGCCGACGTGAAGAAAAACCGTGAGGTGGCGCGCTCCCTGCGGGAGAAAAGCCCGGTTGCCACGGCGGCGATCGTCGGCTACACGAATGCGGGGAAGTCCACGCTGTTAAATTACCTGACGGATGCGGGCGTGCTCTCGGAGGATATGCTGTTTGCGACCCTTGACCCGACGACGCGCAGCCTCGTGCTTGGGAGCGGGGAAAAGCTGCTGCTGACGGATACGGTTGGCTTTATCCGCAAGCTGCCGCACCATCTGGTTGACGCATTCCGCTCCACGCTTGAGGAGGCAAAATATTCGGATCTCATCCTGCATGTCGTCGATGCGGCGAGCGATGAGGCGGAAGGGCAGATGCATGTGGTGTATGAGACACTGCGCCAGCTTGGGATCAAGGAGAAGCCCATCATCACCGTGTTAAATAAGCAAGACCTCCTTTCTTCGGAACGGACGGTCAAGGACTTAAAGGCGGACCGGGTGGTGAAGATTTCCGCGAAGACCGGGGAGGGTGTGGACGGGCTGCTTGCCGCGGTGGAGGAAGTGTTAAAGGAGAAAAAACTGTTCGTGGAAAAATTATTCCCTTACGGGGAGGCGGGGAAGCTTTCCGTCATCCGGAAATATGGGCAGCTTTTAAAGGAAGAATACCGTGATGATGGTATTTTTGTACAGGCTTATGTACCGAGGGAGATCTTTGGTGTCCTGTAGCATGCCAAAGGGCGTGTAGGGTGGCAGGAATCCGCTGTGGGGTACGTTTCAGAGGGAGGATGGAATAAAAACACAAGATATTGTGGACAAAAGGGAGGGAACAAAATATATATTGTAGTGCTCCTTGACGGGAGGGGAAGAATCTGCTACAATGAACCATGGACGGGCTCCTGCGAAGATGCAAAAAAATCCCCGCAGGGAGTCCGTTTCTTTGGTTTGTGCGGCAGTGGGGCACAGGCCGGCCATGCATGGAATGCATAGGGAAACGGGGGGACGGATGTACAAAAGTTTCCTACCCATGCAACGTTAGGATCAGGCAAGGTTTGGGTGCATTCCACCTTGCGGAAATGAGGGGATTATGTTTCAGGTAGTAAAAAGAGACGGGGAGATCGCGGAATTTGA
>CAYMGZ010000007.1:0-2187 GCA_964390095.1 uncultured Lachnospiraceae bacterium
GGATAAAGACTACATATCCCGGAGGGAGAAAAAGACACAGAAGGAAAAACGGTTCCCGATCAACCGGGAACTGAAGAAAATCCTTAAAGAGTACATAACGGATAAAAAAGACTATGAATTTCTTTTCAAGAATCCGCATGAGCCGAACAAAGCCATTACAAGGCAGCAGGCCTATAACATATTATCAGCAGCCGGGAAACAGTTTGGGCTTGACAGCATAGGAACACACACGCTGCGAAAGACATTCGGGTATCACCTGTATAAACAGACCAATGATGCCGCCTTGCTGATGGATATATTCAACCATTCCGACATCCATATAACACTAAGATATATTGGAGTGAATCAGGACTGCAAGGATAAGGCATACAACAATTTATCATTCAAACGGTAGGCATATCACACGCTGCTTTCGGATGCAAAATCGGAAAGCTTTTTTTATTTTGCCTACGGCTTGACATATTAAGGCATTGTCAAATGGTACGGGATGATTTCATCCGCCTTAAATAGAAGTGACGCTTGAAAAGACTATTTTACAAAATATTAGATATGTCAAGAGGTTGGGGCATCCCGGATAGCCGGATGACGAACAGATGTTCTGATTTCCCGCCCGGAAAAACATAGGTTCTTTCGCAGTACAAAAATTAGTTGCGGGTCTGCGAAGCCCAAAATCTTTCTAGGCACAGAAAAATTTTAACAAAAGTTGCCGTTTCCGATGGGAGGGGTACAGATGGCAAAAAAAAACACACTGCCAGACGGCGGAGCAGCAGACAGCATAAAGACAACAGACATTAGCGCAATCACGGTAAACAGTGCCGCCCTTGAAAAAATCATAGGTGTGTCCGATAGGCGCATCCGGCAGCTTGCGGAGGAAAATATCATCATCCGGGCAGCAAAGGGGCGGTATAAGCTGATGGATTCCATCACGAATTATATCTTGACCTTAAAGGTACAGATGGAAGCCAACAATGCGGAATCCGTGGATGGGGAAATCGACTTGGAGGAAGAAAAAGCCATCCATGAGAGGGTAAAGCGGTATATTTCGGAGTTGAAGCTTCAGACCATGAGGGGGGAACTCCATAAATCGGAGGATGTCGAGCGTGTCATGATGGATATGCTTGCATCGGTTAGGGCAAAGCTTCTTTCCATGCCTACGAAATTAGCCCCGATTCTGGTATCAAGGAGCGAGATTGACTTTGTTAGGAATACGATTAACCGGGAAGTGATGGAAGCCCTTAATGAATTAAAGGACTATAACCCAAAAGAATTTTACAGCGATGAATATGTGGCGATAGGGGATGACGAAAACGATGAAAGAGAGGAAAATTGACAGCAAGACATTAAACCTTTTCCGCAACATTGCCAAAGTGCTTTCTCCGCCGCCGGAATTGACGGTAAGCCAGTGGGCGGACAAATACAGGAAATTATCGCCGGAATCATCTTCAGAGCCGGGGCAGTGGAATACAGACCGTGCGCCCTATCAGCGTGAGATCATGGATGCGGTTGTGGATTCCGCCGTGGAAACGGTTGTTATTATGTCATCCGCACAGGTGGGAAAAACCGAATTGATATTGAACACAATCGGATATTACATAGATTACGACCCGGCTCCGATTCTCTGCTTACAGCCCACTCTTGAAATGGCGCAAGCCTTTTCCAAAGACAGGCTTGCGAAAATGATTCGTGATACACCTGTACTCCGAGGAAAAGTAAAGGATGCACGGGCGAGGGATTCCGAAAACACGATATTGCACAAGTCATTCCCCGGCGGTCATATTACGATGGTAGGCGCAAATTCCGCCGCCGGGTTGGCAATGCGCCCGATTCGCATTGTCATGATGGATGAAATAGACAGATTTCCGCCGTCCGCCGGGAGCGAGGGAAACCCCATAAAACTAGCGGAAAAGCGTACTACAACATTTTGGAATCGAAAGAAGATTAAGGTATCTACTCCCACAATCAAAGGGAGATCGCAAATTGAAACGGAATATCTTTCATCGTCAAAAGAAGAATGGTGTGTTCCTTGCCCTTGCTGCGGAAAATATCAGCCCTACGAATGGGGGCGAATCCGCATTTCCGATGTAACTATGGAATGCAAATACTGCGGAGAGCATTTCAATGAAACCGAATGGAAAGAGCGTCCGGGAAAATGGATAGCCGGGGCGGAGAATAAGAGAAAAAGGGGAT
>CAYMGZ010000007.1:2197-16473 GCA_964390095.1 uncultured Lachnospiraceae bacterium
GTGGAAACATTGGGAGGAAATCATTGAGGACTTCCGGGAAGCATACAGGGAATGGAAAGAAAACGGCGATATACAAAAGCTGAAAGTGTGGGTAAATACATCGCTTGGTGAAACATGGGAGGAAAAAGGGGATGCTGCGGATGAAGATGTCCTGCTAAAACGGCGTGAACGCTACACGGCGGATTTGCCGGATGGTGTCCTTTTAGTAACGGCCGGCGTGGATGTACAGGATGATAGATTTGAGGTTGAAATAACCGGGTGGGGAAAAGGCTATGAATCTTGGGGAATCCTGTACAGGAAAATACACGGCGATTTGGAAAAAGAGCAAACATGGGAAAAATTAGAGAAGTTTCTTGAAATGGAATTGTATTTTGAGAATAAAAATTCTCTTTTGATTGCCTGTACCTGTATAGACACGGGCGGACATTTCACGGCGGAAGCCTATAAATTCTTGAAAAAGATGGAGCGGAAGCAAAAACTGATTTTCGGGATTAAGGGCATGGGCGGCGAGGGAATACCACTTGTAAACAAGGTATCGACAAACAACATAGAAAAAGTAAAAATATTCCTTTTGGGTGTGGATTCCGGCAAAGAAATCCTTATGGCAAGGCTGAAAACAGCGGATGAGGGGCCGGGATATTGTCATTTTCCTATCAATGCGGACAGGGGATATGATGAAAGCTACATCAAAGGGCTTTCCAGTGAACAAAGGGTTATACAGCTTAAGGATGGCCGCCCGGTGCTGAAATGGGTAAAAAAGTCGAGCGGAACACGGAATGAGCCGCTTGACTTACGGAATTACTCTACCGCAGCCGCCGAAATTCTCCGCCCGGATTGGGATGTACTGGAAAAGAAAATCAAACAGGGCATAACTTACATGAAAAAGCAGCCAAAAACGGCGGCAAAAAAGAAAAATACCGGGATTATCAACCGGGGGATACAGGTATAGAAAGGCGGCGGAAACATGGAAAGACTGGACAGGGCCAAAAGGCGGCTTGAATTATATTATAGGGCAGAGGAAGCCATATTGACAGGACAGGAATACACCATAGGCACAAAGCGGCTGCGCCGTGCTGACCTGGAAGATGTGCAATCAATGATAAGGCAGCTTGAAAATGAAGTGGAATCCCTACAGGCATCCGGGAAAAACCGTGCCTTGCGTGGGATCCCGCTTGACATCTAGGAAAGGGGCGGCAAGGCATGAATATTTTAGATAAGGCAATCGCCGCCATAAACCCGGCGGCGGCGTTGCAAAGGGAAAAAGCCCGTTGGCAGCTTGATGTTGTACGGAAATTCCGAGATAGCGGTTATGATGAATCCGGGGCATCCCATTCCAAGAACTCAATGAAAGGGTGGGATGCGTCGAGCAAATCCCCACAGGAGGACATAGACCGCAATCTTCACACACTGCGGCAACGGTCAAGAAGCCTTATGATGTCCGCCCCGATTGCCGTATCAGCAATCAAAACCAATAGGACAAATATAGTCGGCGTTGGGCTGAAAGCCCGTCCTACTGTAGATAGGGCGGTTTTAGGGATTTCCGAAGCGGAAGCCAAAGCATGGGAGGACAAGGCCGGGCGGGAGTTTGAATTGTGGGCGAAATCAAAGCACTGCGACAGCACGAAAATAAATAATTTCTACGAAATGCAGCAGATAGCTTGCCTTTCGTGGCTGATGAACGGGGATGCGGTTGCGCTGATAAAGTACAGCGATTCGGAATCCGCTTTCATGCCTTACGGCTTACGAATCCATATGATAGAATCCGACAAGGTTTGTAATCCGTATTCGTCCGGCAGCTATGTAAACCTTCAGCAGACGAATCCGGCAAACGGAAACCGAATCTATAATGGGGTGGAGATTGACAAGGATGGGGCAGTGGTGGCATACCATATTTGCAATACATACCCCCAATCATCCCTACAGGCGGAAAAAGAGTGGAAGAGGGTGGAAGCATTCGGAAAGCGGACGGGATTTCCGAATGTGCTTGTGATTTTTGAGAGCGAAAGGGCGGAGCAGTACAGGGGAGTGCCTTATCTTGCGCCAGTAATCGAATCATTAAAGCAGCTTACAAGGTACAGCGAAGCGGAGATTATGGCAGCAGTCATAAATGTCTTTTTTACGGTATTCATAACGACCGAGAAAAACACGGCGGAAATGCCTTTTACTGGAATACGGGATGATGATTCCGGGGATGCGGACGATGCCAGAAGCTACGGCTTGGGGCCGGGCATGATAAACATATTGGCCCCCGGCGAGGATATAAAGATGGCAGACCCGGCAAGACCAAACACGAATTTTGACGCTTTCACCACATCCTTCACAAAATACATCGGGGCGGCACTGGAAATCCCTTATGAATTGCTGTTAAAGCAATTCGGGGAAAGCTATTCCGCATCCAAAGCGGAACTGGAAGAAGCGTGGAAAGCGTTCCGGATGAAACGGACGTGGCTTGTAAACGATTTCTGCCAACCGGTCTATGAAATGTGGCTTGTGGAAGCAATCGCAAAAGGGAGGGTCAGCGCGCCGGGGTTTTATCTTGACGTGGCTATCCGGGAAGCGTGGAGCAAATGCACATGGAATGGGCCGGCACAGGGGATGCTTGACCCGCTGAAAGAGATCGAAGCGGCAACAAAACGGGTTGCGCTTGGGGTATCCACGCGCCAGAAAGAGACAATGGAGATGAACGGCGGAAGCTTTGACGATAATGCGGAACAGCTTTTGAGGGAAGCGGAAAAGATGTACGGAATCAACCAATTATTGAACCCGGCATCTGAATCCGGGGGATCCGAAGAAGCGAAATGGCAGGAAAGCGAGGAAAACAATGGCGAAAATTGGAGTTAAAGGCACGATTGTGGCAGATGATGACAAATGGATTTATGAGTATTTCGGAATCGCCGCAACGTGTCCGAAAGAAATTCAAGCCGCAATCATGGAAGCAAATGGGGAGGATTTGGATGTGGAGATCAATTCCGGTGGCGGCGATGTGGTGGCCGGGAATGAGATTTACACGGCACTTCGGATGTACCGGGGGAAAGTCAACATCATCATTTCCGGCATGGCGGCATCCGCCGCTTCCTACATAGCAACCGCCAGACATTGCGAGATTTCCCCGGTTGGTATCTTTATGATACACAACGCATCCGGCGGCGCAAGGGGTGATTATCACGCCATGGACAAGGGATCGGAGATATTACAGACCGTAAACCGGGCAATCGCCACGGCGTACATGGATAAAACAAAAATGGAACTTGATGATTTGCTGGATCTGATGGACTGCGAATCGTGGCTTACAGCCGAAGAAGCATTAAGCTATGGATTTGTGGATTCCATCATTGAAAGCCAAGAGGATGCAAAAGGGGCCGCCGCAAAGGGCGGCTTTTCTGATGGCAAGAAAAAGACAGCCCTGTACAATGCGGCTACGGTTTTAGACCGGGAAACCATCGACAGGACAAAGGAAATGCTTGCCAGAACATCCGAAAAACCAGGAAACACCACCCCGGAAGGAGTGCCGAAACCGCCGGAAAGTGTTTTAGATAATCAGAATCTAAAGAAAGTGGAGGTAAAAGAAATGGCAGACACAACACAGGAAAGCATCTCAACCGTTGAGGGACTTACCGCAAAATATCCGGCGTTGGTGCAGCAGATCAAGGATTCTGCAAGCCTTGAAGCTACAAACGCCGAAAATGCAAGGCTGAAAGCGATTGACGAAATCGCCGGCCAGATATCCGATAAGATGGTGGCGGATGCGAAATATGGGGAAAAGAAAGTCACGGCCGAAGCCCTTGCACTGGAAGCATTCCGGCAGAATGGCATCATGGCAGCAGCCGCACTTTCGGACATGAAAGAGGATATCGGGGAATCCGGGGCCGGCGAGGTTGCGCCTTCCGCAAACATGGGGCTTGCGGACGATTCCGGGGAGCAGAGGGAAGCAAAGGTAAACAACCTTGCACAGAAAATCAAAGAAAGCAGAGGTAAAAGCGCATGAGTGAGAATTTATTTCAGACCACAGGCACATTCACGCCCGACAAGCTGATAGCTGATAACGCAATCCCCACCACGGCGAAGGGGATCGAGGTTGCAAAGGGCGAGGGATTCTTGAAGCGGGGTACGCTGATGGGGAAAGCCGCTGATGGCACTTATAAGCGTACAGGAACAAAAGAAACCATAACGACCGGGGAGGGTGATTCTGCAACGACAAGCGAAGCCATAATCGGGGCAGACTGCATCTTGACGGATGATATAGCAGCAGTCACAAAGCCGGTTGTATCGTCCGGGTACATTTCCGGCAATTTCAACCGGGCGGCCGTGATTCTTCCTACAGGGGTAGAGATCGCAAACTATGAAACCGAGCTTCGCAAGCTGGGGATTTTCCTCAAAGCGGTGCAGGAATATTAAAGAGGGCAGAAAGGAGATTTTTAAACCATGGCAGAATACACCACAAGAGAAATGATTGATGCGATTGAGATAAACCCGCCTGTGCGGAATTTCCTCACAAAATGGTTTTTCCCGGTGGAGAAGACGCACGTCACGGAAAAGGTGGAATTTGATGTTAAAAAGGGAAAGCGCATCATGGCCCCGTTCGTTTCCCCCCGTGTCGGCGGCAAGGTGATCACAAGGAACGGATTCCAGACCAAGGAATTTTCTACGCCCCGGATTGCGCCGGAAAGGGAATTGACGGTTGATGATATTTCCAAAAGGGCATTAGGGGAGAATGTCTACAGCCGGAGAACGCCGTCCGAGCGGGAGGATGAACTTCTTGCAACGGACTATAAGGAACTGGATGAATCCGTACAGCGGAGGGTTGAATGGATGTGCCGCCAGATTCTTTTTGAGGGAAAGCTTGATGTCGTGGATGTGGAGGCTGGCGTGGATGTACAGGTGGATTATGGATTCACAAATATTTTCGTGCTTACATCCGACAATTTTTGGGGACTTTCGACTGTGAACCCTATGCCTTTCTTGAAAGAGAAGCGGCGCAAAATAATCAAGGAAACCGGGAAAGCCCCGGATGTGCTGATTTTCGCATCGGATTTGATTGATGTGTTTATCCAGAATCCTTTTATCGTGAAGGCGATGGATATCCGCCATTTGCAGAATATCGAAATCAAGCCCCGGATCGTGGACGATGCCTTGACCTACTACGGCAAGATTGCGGAATTGGGGCTCGAAATCTATGCCTATGACGAATTTTTCCTCAACGACGATGGGGAGGAAGAAGGGATCATCCCGGCCGGTGCTTGCCTTATGGCGCATTCCGGCGGGGAGGGCGGAATCGAGTACGGGCTTATCACGCAGTTGGAGGATAAGAAATTTCATTCATACGAAGCGAAGCAAGTGCCGAAAATCTATTGCGATGAAAAGTCGGAAGTGAAAATATTCCGGCTTACGTCCAGACCGCTTCCACGGCCAAACGATGTAGAAAGCTGGTGCGTAATCTATCCAAACGGCCAGAGCAACGCATAAAACGAATAAGGAGGATAAAGACATGGCATATATAGCGAAAGTTAATGTTGAAACGGCAGCAAGGCAGTATAAGCCGGGCGATAAAATCACGGAGCATCTTTCCGATGCAGATGCCGCATTTCTGAAAAAGCACAATTTCATTGTAAGTGAGGATGATTTTCCGGATGCGGCGGGGGAATCCGAGGATAGCGGCGGAGATTTTGCCGGAATCGCTCCCCCGATGGCAGCACTGCAGGCCCCGGAGGGCATCCCCGGAATCACACCGCCCGAAGCGGGCGGGGATTCCAACGGTGGCATCGTCTACAAAGACGAATCCGCCCTTAAAAAACTGAATAAGGATGAAATCGTGGAGTATGCCGGGAGCATCGGGCTTTCGCTGGATGCTGAAAAGCTGAAGGCTGATTTGATTGATGCTGTGCTGAATTACACGGAGGAAAAGAAAGCGGCAGCAATGCCGGAGTAGGTGACGGAATGGGCTTTAAGGAGCAGTTGCTTGATGATCTGGATGCCGTGTTCTTCAACACGGAAGAATTTGCCGAACCCCATATAATCAACGGGGCGGAAGTGGATATTGTCGTGGACAATGATAAACTTGCGGAAATGTATATCAGAAAGGAAACCCACACGGAAGAATTGTTCACGGATTCCATTATGTTCTATGTACGGAAAAAGGATTTGGGTTTTGAGCCTGTACCCGGCCAGTATATAGAATATGATGGCCGGGGGATGCTCATTTCGGATGTGAAAACGGATGATGAATCCTATACTGTTGTACTGGGGGCGAATGAATCATGATAGAAACCCGGATTGAAGTTGATGATATTGACGGAATCCGGAAAAGGCTTGGTGGCTTGGGCGACAAAGCCCCGTCCGTGATTGCCAACGCAATCAACCGCACCACTACACATATAAAAAAAGTAATGGCGGAGGATGTTGTAGGGCGGTACAACACAACATCCGGCGCGGTGAAAAAAACTATAAAAATTTCAAAAGCGACACAGGCAAAACTGCAGGGGGCAACGGTATCAAAAGCTTCCCCTATGGCTTTAGCGAAATTCAAAGTTAGCCCAAATAGAAGGGTGACATATAAGAATGGCAAGCCATCGCCAAATGTGTACATGGCATCCGTCAAGAAAGGGGAAGCACCCAAGCCGCTAAATACTGACCCGAAAGCATTCATAGCGATAATGAAAGAAACAAAGCATAAGGGGCTTTTTCAAAGGGATAAGGAAAAAAGGAAAAGTTACCCGATCAAGCAGCTTTTCGGGCCGTCCGTCCCGCAGATGATTAAAAATGAAAAAATCATAGGACACATCCAAAAAGAAGCAGACAGTACGCTGGAAAAGCGGATGGATGCGGAAATCAATAATATCTTGCGAAAGGGGAAAACATCTTGACAGAAATTGACTTGCTGGACGCGCTGGAAAAGGAAACGGCAAAAGCCCTGGAAGGTTTTCGGCTTCGGTCGGCGAAGGATAACTGGACACCGGTCAACATCTATAAACAGAACCTTCCTGCGAAAAACGAAAAGCGGGATGAAAGCCAATATCCATACGTCCTTGTATGCGTGGACGATGAAATCATCGAAAGCCGGGAATCCCCATTGGTTGTTTCCGTGTATTTCGTGATCGGAATCGTTGACAGGGAAGCGGACAAACAGGGATATAGGGATGTGCTGCAGATTGCGAACCTGATCTATCAGCACATTTTCCGGGAAGGGCTTATCGCGAAGATGTTCCGCCCGGATTATCCGTTCAAGGTCATGCTGCAATCGGATGATACATTCCCTTACTTTTTTGGCGGAATTGAAACCAAATGGGAACTTCCGGTATTCAGGGAGGAGGATGGGTTTATATGACAAAGTGCATGTACATGGGACCGTCAATCCCGGGGGTTGTGAAGTATGGAACGGTTTTTACCGGGGCTGTCCCGGTGGCCTTGGCCGACAAGGCGGAGGAAATTGACAGCATCAAAAATCTTTTGGTTCCGATCGGCCGGATCACGGATGCAAAAAAAGCATTGTCCGAGCCGGGAAGCGTGGAACGTGTTTCCTTCGAACGGATAGAAAACCATCTGAAAGGAGAAAAATAAGATGTCCATTTACAAACATGGTATTGGAACAAGCCGGAAGTCAACCGCACTGACAACACCGGTCACGAGTGCGGCAAATGTCACGGTGGTAATTGGCACGGCCCCGGTCAACATGGCCGGAGATCCATACCACGCTGCAAACGTGCCGTTTGTGGCGTATTCGAAGCCGGACGCTGTAACGAAAATGGGGTGGAGCGAGGATTTCAAGCGGTACACCATCATGCAGAGCGTTTACGCAGCGTTTAACGTGTTTGCGGTCGCGCCAATCATCATGATTAACGTGCTTGACCCGAACAACGAGAAACACATAACGGCTGTGGCATCCAAGGAATACAGCGTGGCGAATAAGAAGGTGCCCATCCCTGTGGAAGGTATCCTTCTTGATACCATCGAAATCACGAATGCGGATGCAAGCGAAACCCTGCAGGAAAATGATGATTACGTGGCATCCTTTGCGGATGATGGGACGGTAATCATCGGACTGACGGATGCAGGGGCGGAAAAGGCAGGCGGGAGCATCAAGGCACTTTACACGAAGCTGAACCCTGATGGCGTGACATATCAGGATATCATCGGAGGCTATAATGTTTCCACACGGGAAAAGAAGGGCATGGAGGTTATCGGGGAGATTTTCCCGAAATTCGGCATCGTTCCGGGGACACTGATAGCACCCGGCTTTTCGCAGATTCCTGCGGTAAATACGGCACTGACGGCGAAATCGCAGCTTATCTACAGTATGTTTTCCTGCAAGGTGATTTCGGACATTGATTCTTCGGGCGAAGGGGCGGATGCCATTGACAAGGTAAAGGGGTGGAAAAACAAGAATGCGTACTCCGACCGCCGCACCTTTGCCGTTTGGCCGAAGGTCAACGTGGATGGCTATATCTATTATTT
Organism: uncultured Lachnospiraceae bacterium; assembly: GCA_964390095.1. GTDB lineage: Bacteria > Bacillota > Clostridia > Lachnospirales > Lachnospiraceae > RGIG4057. The sequence continues at coordinate 10,646 of CAYMGZ010000007.1, forward strand.
TTCCGCGCAGCTTGCCGCGCTTTTGCAGAGGTTGGCGGCGGATAACGGCGGTGTGCCGTCCGAATCGTGTGACAATAAGGCTATTAAAATTAGCGGGCTGGTACTGGAAAACGGCGAGGAAATCATGTTCGACATGGACGAAGCGAATGATTACATCAATGCGAACGGCGTAATCACGGCCATCAACATTGACGGCTTCCTTGCGTGGGGCAGCAACACATCAGTCTATCCGCAGTCAACGGATGTCGTGGATAGGTGGGTAACATCCGTTATGATGTTTGATTATATCGAAAACAATTTTAAACGTACGTTTTTCTCCAAGGTCGGGAATAAAGCGAATTACCGGGAAATCGAAGATGTTGTATTGTCCGAAAACCTTTCCCTTAACGGCCTGAAAGGTTCGGATGACATTGCCGGGGGCGAGATTTCGTTTAGCATGGAGGATAATCCGATCACGCGGATTTTGAACGGGAAAATCCTGTTCAAGGAGCGCATCGCCACATATCCGCCGATGGAGGATATTGAAAACGAGTTTGAATTTGACCCGACCATCTTAGAAGCGGCATTGGAAGGAGGGAGTAACTAATGGGGAACCAGTACGTATTGCCGGATAAGATTAACAATTTTAATGTGTATGACGGGAAAACAAGATTGGTCGGCATTTCGTCCGAAATCACAATCCCGTCATTCGAACCGCTGACCGATACGTTAAACGTTGCAGGGATGGCCGGTGAAATCGAAAGCGAAGTGATAGGTTCTTACGGGTCCATGAAGGTCGAGATTCCGTTCGAGAATCTGTCAGGCGATTTTTTTGCTTTTGCGGCAAGCGTGAACCCGGTCGTGATGCGCGGTTCGATGGAGGTTTTTAACACGCAAACGCAATCAAAAGACACAATCCAGGTTGTCATCACAATTAAGGGGCGCACCATGACAATCAAGCCGGGCGTGCTGAAAAAGGGCGGCAAGGGGCAACCGAGCATCACAAAGGAAATTACCTACATCAAAATCAACATGGACGGCAAGACGGAAGTGGAAATTGACAAGTTAAATAATATCTGCATCATGGGCGGAAAAGATTTGCTTGCAAAAATCCGAAGCCAGATATAAGAGAGGGAGGAAATAAGCCATGAAAGCAGTGAACGAAATGGGCAAGGACTTGACAGCCGAAAACAGCGGGGATGAAATGGATATCCAGACGGGGCGGCCGAAAGCGCAGCACGGCAGCACGGCGGGAGATTTCGAAGTGGAAGATGAACTGGATGGCGGGTTGGACAGCGGATTGGATATGTATGTGAAATTTTCGAAGCCGTATGTGTTTGAAGATGATACGTACAAGGGGATCGATATGTCTTGCCTGGAAAAACTAAACACAAACGACCTTGTGGAGATCGAAAAGAAGTTTTACAAGCAGGGTGTCACAAGCTTCAATCCGGAAAACACGGCAACCTATGCGAAGATTGTCGCATGGAAAGCGACCGGGCTTCCAATCGAATTTTTTGATTCCCTTCCGGTCAAGGAGATGCTAAAAATTAAGAGCCGGGTAGTCAATTTTTTCTACAATTAGGAATCCGGGCGAAGGACGGGCAGGAATTGAAAAAAGTTGCTGTCCGTCTTTCAACTTTCACGAATACTGGGATGGACGTTTTTTGGGGGCTTCCAGTGTCGGATTTTCTGGGGGTGGTGGAGGAGGTGGCGGAATATGGCAAGCAAAAAGACAGAATACGAAATCGCGGTCCAGGTCGGCGGAAAGGTGGCAGCATCGTTTGGGAATAGCGTCAACGATGTAAATGACGGTTTTAATGCCATGACAAACATGGCAAAATCCGCCGCAAAAATGATCGCTGGGGCTTTTGCAGCCGTGAAGGTGGGGCAATTCGTGACGGATGCCGTACAAACATATGCCGAATTTGAACAATCCATGGCGAATACGGCGGCCGTGGCAAACGCCACGGGATACGAATACGGGCAGCTTGAGAAAGCCGCCCGTGAAATGGGGAAAGCCACGACAAAAACGGCGGCGGAAGCATCCGATGCGCTGGGCTATATGATGCTTGCCGGATGGGATGTGAACGAAGCCATTTCGGGGCTTGAACCTGTCCTGCGCCTGTCGGAAGCCACGCAGATGGATTTGGCAAGGTGTTCCGACCTGGTGACGGATTCCATGTCCGCCCTTGGGCTGTCCGTGGATGACCTGATGGATTATCTGGATGTCTGCACGGCGGCGAACAACAGCGCGAATACATCCGCCGAAGCCTTGATGGAAGCATTCATCGGGTGCGGGGGTACGGCGCGGACGGCAGGGGCAAGCCTGAATGACACGGCGACCGCGCTAGGGATCCTTGCGAATAATGGCACGAAGGGGGCGCAGGCCGGAACGGCACTAAACAGCATGCTCGTGCGCATGACATCAAAGGATGTTGCCATCAATGCAATGAAAGATTTGGGCGTGGCGGTATTCAATGATGCGGGGGAATTTCGCGGGCTGCAGACCGTGCTTGTGGATGTGCAGGAAGCACTTTCGGAGTTGACGGCGGAACAGCAGGCGGCTTATATGTCAAAGATTGCCGGGACGAACTATTACACGGAAATGAGTTATCTGTTGGCATCCGTGGCGGACAGTACGGAGGATGCGGAATCCTGTCTCCGGGCTGCCGGGCTGGAAGGGGAAAAGCTGGAAGAGGCACTGGTTGCAGCCGCAAGCAATAGCACATCTGCATGGGATGATCTATCGGCATCCTTGGATGATTCAGACGGTGCGTTGATGAATATGGCGGACACGGTTACGGATACGCTACAGGGGGCATTTTCCCGGCTTGATTCGGCGGCGGACGATGCAAAGATTAGCTTTGCTGATGCGTTTTCGGACGAATTAAAAGACTTGATAAACGGGTTGGCGGAGTACATACCGACACTAACGCAGAAATTTATTGATTTTTCCGCGAAGGCCGGCCCGAAGATTGCAGGGGTTTTCAAAACCGTCAAAAAAGTTGGTGGGGAAGCGTGGAAAATCCTGTCCGCCATAGGGGGGTTCGCAGCCGACCATTCCGATGTAATAATATCGCTCCTTTCCGGGATTGGCAGTGCCATCATTGCCTACAAGGTTGTAAGCGGGCTGACCGGGACGGCAAACGCCATTACCGGGGTTGGTAAGGCAATCAAGACAATGGCTGTAACAAACCCGTGGCTAACCGGGATTACGGCGGCGATAACGGCGATAACTGGAATCACAGCAGCAATCAAGACGGCGGAAAAGCAGGCGGCAAAAAGCAACTTGGCGGAGCATTTCGGGGATATTGCCCTATCGATGGGGGATATATCCCAAGCAGCGGAATATATCATTGCAAGCGACAATCTTTCAAAAATCCACGAATCGCTTGCGGCGTTTGATGGACTGGACGGAATCGCGCGGAGTATGCAGGATAGCATTAAGTCCATCGATAAGATAAACTGGAAAGTATCCATCGGTATGGAATTGTCATCCGATGACCAAGATTCTTATGTGGCGGAAATCCAAAATTACATCGCACAGGCGCAGAATTATGTGGAACAAGAGCGATATGCGCTTAATTTAAACCTTGCCTTGTTTGCGGACGGGGATTTGGGGCGGCAGAATATTGTCACGCAATTAGATAATTTTTACGCAAATAAATACTCTGAATTGGAAGCCCTTGGTACAAAGCTGAATGAAACCGTAACAGCGGCTTTTGAGGATGGGCTTCTTGAAATGGATGAGGTTAAGGAGATCACGGAGTTGCAGGCACAGATGGCAAGGATCCAAGAAGCACTTGCAACAAGCGATTTTGATGCGCAACTAAAAGTTATGGAATTGCAGTATTCCGGGGCGGACTTGGATGCAGAATCATTCCAGGCATTGCAGGAAGAACTTGCGGAAAAAGTGCAGGCGGCTTCAGCGGAATATGAAGAATCCCTACAGCTTAGGATTGCAAACTATCAGGTGATGCTTGATGATGGGGCAATTAACAAGGCGGAGTATGATGCTGCTGTAAATGAGTTTTGGGACGATTACATGACAAGCATGTCCGAACTTGAAGCAAAATCACTTAGCTTCCAGGCTAATACCATCATGCAGACATACGAGGATGATGTAACGGCGTTCTACGACCACATGGGGGAAGTTTTTGAAAAAAACAGCCTTGAAAACCGTGCATCGGAATGGGCGGCCGTGCCAGACCAGATGTTGGACGGGATGTGGAAAAGTATCTATGATAACGATATCGACAAGTCCACAAAGCATGCGGTTGGGATGCTGCTTGATTCCATGCAGCCATCCATTGAACAGATAGAACAATTGAAAAAACGGTATGAGGATTTAGGGCTGGAAATCCCGGCCACATTACAAAAAACATTATCCGAAATCGATGTACTATCCGCAATGACGGCACGCGATAAATGGATTGGCACAGAGGGCGACACGAAAGCTGTCTGGAGAGTAATGACAAACGAGATCGTCAACAATGCGGATTATGAGGAAACAGAAACATACCTCCGTGGTCTGGGGTACGAATTGCCGAAAGCTATGGCGGAGGAACTGGAAGTATCGCAAAACGAAAACATTCCACCAGTAATAGATGGGATGTACGCATTCACGCAATCCTGCGCGGAAAATGCTTTTTCAAAGGGATTCGAAGTATCGGCGGATTTTGGAATCAAGCTGAATCCGGTTGTGTCAACAGGGACTGCATCAATAGGGAATTCCGAAAGCGCAGCATCCAATGTCGGCATGAGGGCGGCCATGTCAGCAGTTACACTTGGACATGCGGAGGGTGGGATTTTTAACAGGCCGCACATGGCATGGTTCGCGGAGGAAGGGCCGGAGGCGGCAATCCCATTGGATGGGAGCAGCCATGCGGTATCCCTGTGGGAAAAGGTCGGCCAGCTCCTTGGGGTCTTTGACGGGGGCAGGGCCACAGGGAAGGGCGGGGAACTTTACAATGGGATGACATCATACCAGAGTAAGGACCAATATGTAACGGACGGGTCCACGGACTCCCGGCAGTTTGTTTTTTCGCCGCAGATCACGGTTGAAGGGAGTGCGAGCAGGGAGGACATTGACCAGGCGCTTAGCATGTCCATGGAGCAATTTAGGGAAATGTTTGAGCAATGTATCGCAGAAAAAGAGAGGGTTTCGTTCGGATAAAGGTGGTGGCATGAAAACATATATTACTACACAAGGCGACATGTGGGATTCCATCGCATATAAAGTATACGGCAATGAAAAGTATGCAGGGGTTCTTATGCGGAGCAATGTAGAATTGTTGGGGATTTTTATTTTTGGGGCTGGCACGGTTTTAAACGTGCCAGAACTGGGTATGGAGGAAGAAACCGAACAGCCCCCATGGAGGGAATAAATGGCGAATAAACAGGAGCCGAGAAAAGCCTCTCTGGTTTTATCCTACAATGGTATAAATGCAGAGAAAGATTTGTCGGGGAACTATGAATCTTTTTCCTATGTGGATGTGGCATCCGGTGAGGCAGATACGATTTCCATAACCGTTAGCAACCAGTCAGGACAGTGGCTTAATCGCTATATGCCAGAGGATGGGGATTATGTGGAAGCCTCTATCGTGACGGAAAACTGGAATAAAGAAGGGGATAAGCAAAAACTTCCGTGCGGTATGTTTGACCTTGATAGCTTTAAGGCTTCCGGATATCCGGAAACGGTGGAAATCAGCGGGATCACCATGCCAATTCGAACAAATTTCAATGTGACATTAAAGAACCGGCAATTCAGCAAGACAACCGTAAAAACGATATTGTCAGATATTTGTACCGATGCGGGCATTACGCTTAGTTACGAATCGGAAGAT
>CAYMGZ010000007.1:16483-21589 GCA_964390095.1 uncultured Lachnospiraceae bacterium
GTAAAAGAAGCAGAACAACCGGAAAAAACCGATTTGGACTTTGCTTTTTCCCTCTGCAAAGACCATAACCTTGCGATGAAATTGTATAACCGGAAAATGGTAGTATATGACCAGACGGCTTACGAAAAAAAGAATCCCGTGTACACCATCGATAAGGCGGAGATGCAAACCTACTCTTTTTGCCGCCAGAAATCCAAACTATATGATTCCGTCCGGGTGCAATATACTGATCCGGGAAGTGACACTACATTGACCTATTTTTATAAGATTCCTGGCAGTGATGGAAAGCGCACATTATATATCAACCAGCAAGTGGACACCCTGCAGGAGGCGGAGGTCATTGCAAAGGCAAAGCTTTTAGAAAATATCCGGGGGGCTGAATCTATTACCATAAAGGTCAAGGGGGATACGAAGCATATCGCCGCCCAAAATATTATGGTTTCTGGGCTGGGAAAAGTGGATGGGAAATATTTTGTTGAGCGGGTAACGCATTCCAAGGGCGCGAAAGGCGTTTATACTTGTACAATCAAAGCACATCCATGTGTAACGGATACAACATTTGCAACTCCGACCCCTGCACCAAAAGATCTGGCGGCGAAAGGCGGAACTACCTATACTGTTATAAAAGGAGATTGTCTGTGGATGGTTGCAAAGAAATTTTATGGAAGCGGTGCAAAATATACATTGATTTATAATGCAAACCGAGGGATCATCAAAACCCCGGGTCTCATTTTCCCGGGACAGGTACTGACAATTCCGGCAGAATAACAGGAGGATGATATGGATATAGTGAGGACAGGAAGGATTTCCACGATAAATTATGCAGAGGGTACGGCATCCGTAATTTATATGGACAGGGATAATGAAGTGTCACCGCCACTCCCATTTTTTAGTATTTGCTATGAAATGCCGAAGGTGGACGAAACGGCAGTTGTGGTTATGCTCTCCAATTCTGCGACAAAGGGATTCATTATCGGGATACCTTATAGTGCCAAGAAAATACCAGCACAGAGCGGGAAAGGGATATTTTATAAAGAATTTTTGGATGGCGCAAGTATTTTGTATCATCCGGAAACCAAGACGCTCTCTGTCAACGCAGAAAAAATCACCCTCCAATCCGTAACTGCGGATAGTATAACGGTAAATGGGACATTAAAAGCAAAGAGCATTGAGGCAGAACGGGCGGAAATTGGGGAGTTAACCGTGGGTACGATAAAAACAAAAAAATCCTGAAGTGGGGGATGGGGAAATGGCAGTTGGGTATTTTGGCGAGATTGTATTTCGGACATCGGACAAAAAAATATTGAGTTTCCGTGACTTTAAACTATCCGCATCGGGAAACTGGGGGGAACATAAAAGAAACGGAAAGAAATCGGAGTGGGAGTTTTTGGGGCCTGGAACAGAGAAAGTATCCTTTGTGATCGAACTGGATGCAAACTTTGGCGTAAATCCCCGGAAAGTCATTGAAAAGTTAGTAAAATATGTGGAAAAGGGAACGGTTTACCCGTTAGTCATTGGCGGAAAAAAGATTGGAAAAAAATGGAGGAGTACAGGGCTGTCATCCACATGGGGACATCTCATGAATGGCGGGGAACTGGTAAAAGCATCCGTTACCCTGACTCTTGAAGAGTATACATAATTAGGGGGAAGGTATGATTTCGATTAGTGATGTGGAGATTGTACTTAATTCAGAACTTGACACTGCGCTTCGTGTTGAATTGATAGAGAATGCATCGACAATCCTAACCACGCTGCGCGGCACAAATCCGCTTGACCGAGGAATGGGGCTTGTACCGGGGGAAATCGTTGGGCGGAATATATATACGGCGCGTGCAGCATATACCGTGCAAGCCATTGAACAGATCGAACAGTATGAACCGCGCCTGGAAGTCGTGGGGATCAGCTTTGAAGCGGCAGAAAATAAATTGATTCCAAAGGTGGTGCTTACTTACAATGGAAACTGATTTCAACAATTTACTTGCCCTTCCGGATATATCAGTGATTGATGGCATAACGGTGGATAGCATACGGACAGAAATGGTTGCAGATTTCGAAACGGCCTACAGGGAAGAAACCGGGGAATCGATTACGCTGCATCCAGCGGACAGGGACCGGCTCAAGCTGAATGCAGTGGCAAATAAACTATTTCAGGCTTATCAGTGTATTGATAAGGGGTTCCGGATGAATTTTCTGCGTTATGCCTACGGGGATTATCTGATGCATCTTGGGGCGCAAAAAAGGACGTTCAAGCAGGAATCAAAGCCCGCCGTAACGGTGCTGCGCTTCACCCTGCAGGAAGCCCGCGTCCAAGCTACAGCAATCCCTGCAGGGAAAAGGGCAACGGCGGGGGATAATGTGTTTTTCGCAACGGACGATTATGCGGAGATCAGTGCGGGGAGTGTGTATGTAGATGTCCATGCAACCTGTACACAGGCAGGAACAGTTGGAAACCACTATGTGCCGGGGCAGATTAACGGGATGATGGACAAGATCCCTTACATAGAGAAAGTGGAGAACATCATGGAATCTGAAGGCGGAAGTGATGAGGAGTCAGATGCGGATTTTAGGGAAAGAATTTTTTTGGCCCCTTCGTCTTATTCCACTGCCGGTCCCGAGGATGCCTATATCTACTGGGTAAAACAATACAATTCCGCTGCTATCGGGGATGTAAAGGTGATGGGTACAGAGGGAGGGGAAGTCAATATACGGGTCGTATTGGTGGGGGGCATACTACCTTCAGAAGCTTTCCTTACCGGACTAACCGATTTTTTGGAGGGTTCGGCAGTGCGTCCAATGACGGATAAAGTAATTGTTTCTGCACCAGACGTTGTGGAGTATGACCTGGATTTTACTTACTATATCGGGAAAAGTAATAAGTATAATGTCGAAGCCATCCAGAGATCTGCAGAGGAAGCAAAAGATGCTTATATCGCATGGCAGAGAATGCATATCGGTGTGGATATCAATACCGATGTGCTTATAGAGTTTTTAAGGGCAGCGGGAGTAAAAAGGGCGGTGATCCGTAATCCAAGTTATACTGCTGTCCAGGATACGGAAATAGCGGTTGTTACCAATGTGTCTATGATATATGGGGGACTGGAAGATGATTAGCTTGGAAGAAATTGGGGGGCTGTATCAATCCATCCCTACCAATTTAAAGGATTCCCGGACGAAAGCCTTTGCTTATGCCTGTGACAGGCAGATTAAACGGTTACTGGAATGTGCAGCAAAAATGAAAGTATGGTGTGATATTGGAAAGGTGGAGGAGAAATATCTTGATTATCTGGCAGTGGATAGCAGGGCATTATTTTATAACCCAGAACTTGCGCCGGATGCGAAACGGGAGTTAATCATTAATTCGCCTTACTGGTATATGAAACTTGGGACATTAAATGCATTGGAAGAGATTGTAACCGCGGTGTTTGGGGAAGGAAAAGTAGAAGAATGGTTTCAGTATGGGGGAGAACCTTATCATTTTCGCATCCATGTGACGAATGCTAATGTAAGCAGCAACCAGAACAGGATGTTTAAAGAAACGTTGCGCGGTGTAAAACGTCTTAGCGCGCAGCTAGAAGCGATTGACTATATCTTCCGGGATGAGTTTGTGGAGCGGGTGGACTTAGAATCAGGATTGCGGATGATAAGCTCATTTTACCCACGTTATAATACGCCACCATTTCTTCTGGACGGCAGGGCGCGGCTGGACGGAACATATCGCTTGAATGGCTACCTGTCCGGGGAGACTCTGGATTTTTACCCCGCCATGCTTCGGATGATTGCGGGTGCAGACTGGCGCACCGGTACAGCCGGGACGCTGGGGGCGCAACTATGCTTCCAGCCTTGGGTGCAGCTGGTTTTAGGGAATGGTGTGTCTCTCAGGATATGGGGCGCAGCGCGTGCTAAGACGCAGCTTACAAGCCAACTCTTTTTCTATGGGAGTGCCAACGCAAAGACGCAGAATAACAGTCAGTTGATGATGCAAGGCGCAGTAAAAGAGCGCGTGGATGCGGACGCTTCGGCGCAAATCATCGGTGATGCTGAAACGGGGATTGCACAAGAAAGCGCGCTTCAGATGCAAATCTCCATTGGGGAATCTGGTGGAGTAAAAACGGATGGAACTTTAATCGTAGAAAAAGACCTGTGGCGGCTGGATGGCAGCGTGATGCTGGATGGAAGCCGGATCTTGGACGCAGAGATTTATGAAGAAAAAATATAAGTATGGAAAGGATGAAGATTTATGGCACAAGGGGTAATCACAAAAATTGGACGCGAAAAACTTTGTAAAGCGCACGCGGGGGATATCACCCTGCCAGTCATCACCAAGATGGCATTCGGCAGCGGCGGGGTGGATGAAGCCGGGGCGGTGATCGCAACGACCGGGGAGGAAGTTTCCCTGAGAAACGAGTTGCTAAAAAAGGACATTGACAGCCACGCCTACCCGGTCACAACCACCGGGCGCTATAGTGTGCGGCTTGGCAAGGAAGAACTTGCAGACCAGTCTATCAGTGAGATGGGACTTTTTGATTCGGCTGGCGACCTGATTGCCTATAAGACATTTTTGCCAAAAGGGAAGGATTCAGATATGGAATTCGTGATGGATATGGACGAAATTTTTTAAGGGGGTGGTATTATGGCAGATTTTGTGATAAAGGACCCGCTGGAATTTAATAATACCCTGCGGAAGTTGGAGACAACGGACCCTGCCCATGCAGATGCGTTCAACGCGCTGTTTGGGCAGCTCATCAACAATGATGCGTTCCTTGCGGAAAAAGCTAATAATGCTATGCCACGACGTATGTTTCAGTTTAATCCTGTTGTTGGTTGGAATCGTGCAATTAGTTTTTCAAGCATGTCATGGGTACAATTCAAAGTAAATGTTTGTCGTTTATGGGGAAATAATCCTCCCGAAACTATGTCTTTTGTTATTGGTGCGGCCGCGCATTATAATATGAAAGCATCAATTGGGCAGTTAAATCACGATACGGAAGATGCGCTTTTGATTGACAAGGTAAGAATAGCATTTGATACCACAACGAAAGCATATTTTTTTGATATACATGTTGGATGTACAGGAAACCCGATTCAAGTTGAGGTATTTGACTTTAA
>CAYMGZ010000008.1:0-1900 GCA_964390095.1 uncultured Lachnospiraceae bacterium
CTTGTTGTAGGTCACGTCAATGTCAAAATCACATTTCGTCGCAGCAGCAACAAATTCCCTCACATCATCCACTCGATTAAACTTTACCATGTTCCTTTCCATCTTTCATCTCACCTCACTTCCTGAAATTATGATATGTTATACCACGATTTCCATTCTACGTCAATGGTGAGGTTTCGGTGACAAATCCGGCGGCCATAGCCCCCGGATTTGTGGAATCTGCATGATTTCTTTTTTCCTGTTTTTCCTGTTTTGGCTAGTTTTCCCAAGGAAAATCACCCACTTTTTGCGCTGCGCTTGCCGTTTTCGCTTTGATTTCCAGAAAAGCACCTGATTTTTTCGTGAATTTTCGCCTCCCGGCCATATTTTTGTAACAGGGAGGGGAAGGTTTTCCTGTTATATATTTCCATCAATCTTTCAAATGGTGGATCAAGTCATAAGTGGTTGGCATGTAAAGCTCCGGGATCATGACCTGCGCATCCCCAAACATCCGTTCCGCGAAAACCTGGCACACTTTATCAAAGACCGATTTTGTATATTTGACGGACATCAGGGCGGCAATATGGTCGAACGTGACCGGCGGGAGGGCATAGCCCCAGCAGCTCTGGTCCGAATCCCGGTACCGCAGTTCACTCACGCAGGCCGGTGTGATTTCGTATTCCACATCCTTCTTCTCGTCACGGCAGATGACATGGATATATTTTGTCGTGTCATCCACCTGACATTCCAACACACACCTCTGCTGCTCCTGTGATTTGCCAAAAGCGTCGATCAGAAGCAGGGCATGTTCCTCCCGGCCGTGCGTGCCCGGCACGTTCGTGTTGAACTTAACCTCGCGCCTGTGGTCGCTTTGCAAAAGATCGATCAGGCGGTCAATGCTGCCCTGATCCATAACTTCTTCCCCAACTTTACTTTTTTGTAAAAAATCAAGCAAGGTATCAATCTCTGTCTGTGAAAGTAAAGCCATGTTTTGATTCATAATCCGTTACCATCCTTTCCTGACCTAAAATTCTTTATATCATTGCTTCCGCCACCGATTCGTTTTGCGCAAATTTTATTACCTGTCCTCCGCAAAATCTGCAAGTGCCAGCCACATCATCACGTTACGGTCCCATATGTCCGCAAATTCACCTGCCTTTAGCGGTGCCGTCCCAACACCAATCTCGATGGTTGCCGACGGGATCCCTTCCGACATCACAAGCCAATCCCCGTAACCGGCCGCATCCTGTTTGTCGGTGGCAGCGTAGCGGACTTCATTGTGGTTGACTGCATGGATCACATCCACCAACTCGCTGCACACCTCGCGCAGTTTCCCGGTCTGCCCGTAATCCCAGTAAATTACGCTGCCGGAGGCGTGGTAGCTGACGGCAAGCACCGGCATAAGTGCCTTTGTCCTAGCGATGAGCGCCGCGCTCTCCGCCTCCGACCCCGGGGCCGTCCCCTTATATTTCATCGCGCCCGGGGCGGACGCGCCGGAATATTCCGCAAAACCATAACCAAAATTCCGGTTTAAGTCCACCCCATTTGCATTTGCCTTCCAAAATTTCAGGTAATCCCCCAATGAATAGGATGTTTTCCCATCCCGTTTGTCGCGGTCATACCAACTTTTGATGTCCGCACGGATTTGTGCGTCCGCAATGCCGTCCAGCCCATACTGGCTGATTGAGACCCCGTCCGGGTTCACCATCGGGAACAGGTGCACCGACACCTTTTCAAAAAGTTCCCCGGCCGTGGTGGTTTTATATACGGCATCCTCCCCACAGCAAAGGTAAAACTCCAACTGTGCCATCACAAGCTGCGACGTCATGTATTCCCTCGCATGAATCCCCGCCTGGACCACTATGCTTTTTTCCGCATCCGGGTTCCCAAATACAACTTCGTAGATGTTTCTCCCATCCGC
>CAYMGZ010000008.1:1910-9688 GCA_964390095.1 uncultured Lachnospiraceae bacterium
AAGGAAATATTGACTTGTATATTAGTATAACCAGAAATCATAAAATTGCAAATATTTATATGAAAAAATACATAAATGTTTTAGATTTTACCCTTCTGGCAGAATAGGGAACCCGATTGCTTTTTCCGCATCCGGGTTCCCAAATACAACTTCGTAGATGTTTCTCCCATCCGCGCTCACGCCCACGGACTGATACGAAAAACCATCCGGGTATGCGGCTTTGAGCTCTTCCAAATCGCCCTGCATCTCATCATAGGAATAGAGTTGTTTCCCGGTATCCACGACTTTCATTTTTTTTTTACATCTGCCACAAACTGCCCGGAAAAGCCGTCCGCCCCGGCGATTTTTTTGTCCGTAAGATACTCCGCGAATGCGTAGACTTCCCTGCCTTCATAAAGGAGCTTATCCCAACCCTGTGTTCCCTTTTCCGTCCGCACGAACGCATCACCGTATTTTGCCTGGGCGATGACCTCCGCATCAAGGGACGGCTCCGCACGCAGGTTTAACTTTGATACGGCAACGTACACGATATCCTCATTTTCGCTTCCCCCGCCCGGCTCCACCGGGGTAGGGGAAGGGGGCACCACCGTGGCGGTGGCAGCAGGGTCACCCTCCTGCCCACCAGGCTCCGTCTGTGTCCCCCCGCTATCCGGGGCAGGCCCCCCACTTTCCACTTTTGCGACATGTTCATAGCTTTTCGCCGTCTCCATGGGGACCAGCCCGTCACGTTCCGGCTCTTTCTTGCCACAGGCAACAAAGCTGCCGGAGGTAGTGAATAATAGTATCAACACCATGGCGTGCGCGAAAGCCTTCTTCGCAAGTTCCATTTTTTTTACCATCTTTCGCCTCCACATCAAAGGGCCGTTCCTTAACCGACTCCCCCGTCCATCTCGTCCGCCACCTCGCAAAGCTCCTGCAGCGCCTCCTGTGCACAAGCAATGTCCTCCTCCATCTTATGTATCGTCTCGCTGCCAATCTCTGCCGCCGTCACCACGCTCTGCAGCACCTGCGCAAACTGTTCCGCAGACCTCATGTTCTCCTCACTGAGCCGGAGCAGGCGCTGCTGTTCTTCCTCCTGCACTGCATCCCGTGTGGTCTTTTCAAGTGTCGCCGCAAGCTCCATGTTTGCCATGTCCATCGAGGTAAAGACATCCTCCACGTTCATGGCAAGCGTGCGGATGAGCTGCAGCAGCTTATCATGTTCATTCAGTGCGTCAAATGCACTTTGCCCTGCCTGCAGCTGCGCCTGCGACAATCGGTTTACACTTTCCAGCCATTTGTTATCGACATTTTTCATTGACATATTTTACCTTTCCAGTAATCCAAACAAATCCCTGACATTTTTCACGCCAGACAGGCGGATCTGGCCAAATTCCTTCCGGTCCTTCCGGATGCCCTCCATATTGGCGTAAGGCAGGATACATTGTGCGTAACCGAGTTTCTGCGCCTCCGCCACCCGCTGCGCTGCCATGCTGACCGCCCGGACTTCGCCGGTCAGGCCCACCTCGCCAAAAACAATTGTCCGCTCCGGCACCGCCAGGTTCTTATAGCTTGAGAGGATGGCAAACACCACCGCCAAATCGAGCGCCGGCTCATTGATGCGCATCCCCCCCGCCACATTGATGTACGCGTCACAGAAGGCGAGCTGGATGCCCAGCCTTTTTTCCAGCACTGCCAGCAAAAGGTTGACGCGGTTGTAATCCATCCCCGCCGCCGTGCGCCTTGGCATATTAAAATTTGTCTGGCACACGAGGGCCTGTACCTCCACAAGCAGCGTCCGGCTGCCCTCCGCCATCGCCGCCACAACGGAACCCGGCTCATGCTCCGGTCGGCCTTCCAGAAGATATTCGGACGGGTTTAAGATTTCCGTCAGGCCGTTCTGGCGCATCTCAAACACCCCAATCTCGTCCGTTGAGCCAAACCGGTTCTTTACCGCCCGCAAAATACGGTAGGAGGCCGCGTTCTCCCCCTCAAAATACAACACGGTGTCCACCATATGCTCCAATACCTTAGGACCTGCCACCATGCCCTCTTTCGTTACATGGCCAACGATGAAGATTGTGACCCCCTGCCCTTTCGCAATGCGCAGCAGGCTGCCCGTTGTCTCCCGCACCTGGCTGACGGACCCCGGCGATGCCTGGATGTCCTCCCGGTACATGGTCTGGATGGAGTCGATAACGACAACCTCCGGCTTTTGTTCTGCAATTGCAAGCTCCACCGCGTCAAGATTTGTCTCGGCAAGCAGCAAAAGCCCACCGGAGGGCTCGTCGAGACGGTCCGCGCGCAGTTTGATCTGCTGCGGTGATTCCTCCCCGGAAATATAGAGCACCGTATGCCCCGCCCCTGACAAAATGCTGCTCATCTGCAGCAGGAGGGTTGATTTTCCAATCCCGGGATCCCCCCCGACAAGCACAAGTGACCCGGTAACAAGACCGCCCCCAAGCACCCGGTCAAGCTCCCCGATCCCCGTGAAAACCCTTTGCATGCTTGCCTGCGTCACTTGGGAGAGCTTCTGCGGCATGGCCCGCCGGCCGCCGGGGACCGTCTGTCCCCCAGCGGCCGTCTTTTTTTGTACCGGTTCCTCCACAAAGCTGTTCCATGCCCGGCAGGCAGGACATTGCCCTAACCACTTGGAGGATTCATATCCGCACGCATTGCAGAAAAACGCATTTTTTGTCTTGGCTGCCATCAAAGCCCCCTATCCGGTCACACACATTTCACGGCCCGCACTGCCGACTTCGCACCTTCTTTTTTCTCGATGCTCAAGACTAACTTCCCGCCAAGGTTTGTCCTCATCTTCCCCACATTCGTATCGTCAATATAGATTTTGTATTCTTTCTCCGGCTCAAGCTCCAGCGTGATCTGCGCGTCTTCCGCCGCCGCCACCAAAAACGCCACGGACTTCTCCGATGCCTCGAAATGCTCCACGGCAGTCCCCGGCACCGACTCATAGACAAACATACCGTTTTTCTCCAGTTTTGTCATCTCGCAAAAGGTCTTTACTTTATATAAATCCCCGTTAAACTCAAAATCATTTACCTTCGATTTTTCCGCCAGGGTATAGTCCCCAAAGCTCAGCGTCCCGTCCTCTTCTTTCCGAATCAATTCTGTACTCATCATATCCTCCTTCCGACATCTTCCGGCACTTTGTCCGTGCCCTGCCACTTACCAGATACAAAGGCAGCTGCCCCTGTATGATAAGTATTTTATCATAACTCCTAATATTTTTCTACTGATTTCTGCCAATTTCGATAATTTTGTGGGATTACGCGTTTTTTGCCGTCCCGGCACGCGCTTTTACTGCACCCGCTCCTTTTTATGGCGGGTGGTAATCTTAAGCTTCCCGTCCACATAGCTAAGCGTCACCGCATCCCCCGTGCGCACCCTGCCTTCCAAGATTTCTTCCGTCAGCTTATCTTCGAGTTCCGTCTGGATCACACGGCGCAGCGGCCTTGCCCCGTATTTCTCATCGTAACCTTTGTTCGCCAGATATTCAAGGAGGGAATCCTCCGCTTTGAGCCGGATCTCCATCTGTGCCATGCAGCGCTTTGTAATGGTTCCTAACATGATCTTTACGATCTCACAGATATTTTCCCTTGTAAGTGCGTGGAACACAATCATCTCATCGATGCGGTTTAAAAATTCCGGCTTAAACAGGCGCTTCACCTCGTCCATCACGCCTTCCTTCATCCGGTTGTAATCTGCCTCGGCATCCTCATGGCCCACAAAACCAAGTTTTTTCGGCGAGATGATATTCTGCGCCCCGGCATTGGAAGTCATGATGATGATCGTGTTTTTAAAGCTGATTTTCCTGCCCTGGGCATCCGTCACATGCCCGTCGTCAAGGATCTGCAACAGGATGTTGAAGATGTCCGGGTGGGCTTTCTCAATCTCGTCAAACAAAATAACGGAATACGGGTTGCGGCGGACTTTCTCGCTTAACTGCCCGCCTTCATCGTAACCCACATAGCCGGGCGGCGAGCCGATCATGCGCGAAACACTGTGCTTTTCCATGTATTCGGTCATGTCAACGCGGATCATTGCGTTCTCGTTGCCAAACATGGCTTCCGCAAGTGCCTTGGACAGCTCGGTCTTGCCGACACCGGTCGGCCCTAAGAACAAAAACGAGCCAATCGGGCGGTTCGGGTCTTTCAAGCCCACGCGCCCCCTGCGGATGGCTTTCGCGACGGCGGATACCGCCTCCTCCTGGCCAATCACACGCTCGTGCAGGACGGACTCGAGCTTTAAGAGCCGCTCGCTTTCCCCTTCTTTTAACTTTTTCAACGGGATTTTTGTCCACTGGGAGATCACATCGGCAATCTCCTCCTCCCCAACCGTCAGCACGGCATTTTCACGTTCCGCCTCGCGTGCGGCGGAAATTTTTTCCATATTTGTCCGGATACGTTCCTGCTTGCGTTTGATCTCACCTGCCCGCTCGAATTCCTCCGCCTTGATGGCATCTTCCTTCTCCTGTTCGAGTTTTGCAAGTTTCTCCTCAAGTTCCTTCATCTTCGCCGAAGGGGTGTAAATGCTTAAGCGCACCTTGGATGCCGCCTCATCCATCACATCGATGGCCTTGTCCGGCAGGAAACGGTCATTGATGTAGCGGTTTGCCAATTTTGCCGCCGCCACGAGCGCATCCTCCGTGATGTGCACCCGGTGGTGCGCCTCGTAAGCCGGGCAGAGCCCGCGCAGGATCTGGATTGTCTCCTCCTCGCCCGGTTCCTCGATGGCAACCGGCTGGAACCGCCGCTCCAGCGCCGCGTCCTTTTCAATGTATTTCCGGTATTCCTCCCTTGTAGTCGCGCCGATCAGCTGGATCTCCCCGCGCGCGAGGGAAGGCTTTAAAATATTGGAAGCGTCAATCGCCCCCTCCGCGCCGCCCGCGCCGATGATCGTGTGCAGCTCGTCAAGGAAGAGCAGGACGTTGCCGTCCGCGATCACTTCGCCGATCACCCGCTTGATGCGCTCCTCGAACTCCCCCCGGTATTTCGACCCGGCGACCATCCCGGAAAGGTCCAATGTCATCACGCGCTTTTCCGCAATCACCTCCGGGATATCCCCGGAGACAATCTTTTGCGCCAGCCCCTCCGCGACCGCCGTCTTGCCGACCCCCGGCTCACCGACAAGGCATGGGTTGTTTTTCGTGCGCCTGCTCAAAATCTGGATCACGCGCTGGATCTCATCCTCCCTGCCAATGACCGGGTCAAGCCTGCCTTCCCTCGCAAGCTGCGTTAAATCCCGGCTGTACTGGTTTAAGGTCGGGGTCTGGTTCCTGCCTTTTTGCCTCCCTTTCACCCCGTTCATCTCGTTTTTGAGTGTCTTCTGGTCTGCGCCACACGCCGCAAGGATATCCATGTAAAGTTTTTGCATATTGACACCCAAAGTATTGAGCAGCCGCACCGCAATGCAATCCGATTCCTTGATTAACGCCATCAAAATATGCTCCGTCCCGATCTGCGCGGATTTTAAGCGCATGCTTTCCCGCGCGCTGTTCTCCAATATCCGGCGCGCGCGCGGCGTGAAATTATCCCGTTCCATGATCTTTAAGCCGCCCGTAGGCGCAATCAGCTGGTTCACCAATTCCAGCAGCTTCTCCTCGTCCACCTCGTACTCATCCAATATCCGTCCAGCCACACCGTTCGCCTTTGTCAGGCCAATCAACAAATGCTCCGTTCCGATATAATTATGTGCCAGCTGATACGCGGTCTCCGTCGCCAGATCAATCGCTTCCCTCGCATTTTGTGTAAATCTGTCCTTCAATCCATACCTCCATCCCGCCCCCGCCCTTTAACGCGGCAGGCATCTATATCTAATTATAAAAAGGTTCTCCCCTCACACCCCGCCCAAACAGCCATTGCCATGTGAAAGGGGGGCACCTCCATACCTTTCCACCTACTGTACACCCTTTTCGCATTGCATAAGGCGGTTTAAATACTCCCCGCGGTACAATTCCCTCTGTGCCCGGTTCATGCTTTTCCCGCATATTTTCTGCAGGTTTGCCGGCTGGATGCGGATCATCTGTTCATAAAGGCCCACCTTGGGGTTTATTGCAAGCATCCCCATATCGCGCCCCAGCTTGACCTGTGCAAGGAGCGTCATGCCATCCTCCGTGCTGATTTTTTTCGCATAGCGCAGCACGCCAAATGAGCGGTATACCTTATCTTCAAGATCATCCATGTTCTTATCATAAAGATATTCCCGGTATTTTTGCTCCTGTCCGACAACCTCCCCCGTGATCTGACGGAGGTTCTCAAGGATCTCACGCTCCGTACAGCCGAGGGTCTTGCGGTTCGAGATGCGGTACAGATACCCTAACGTCTTTGTTCCATCCCCCGGGATCCCCCGGATCATCACACCATATTTTGCAACCTCGTCCGCAAGCTTCTGGATCTTGCCCGCCATCGTGATTGCCGGCAGGAATACAAGGAAGGATGCGCGCATCCCGGTCCCTGCGTTGAGGGGGGAGGTCGTCAAATAGCCATATCGTTCATCGTAAGCGTAGCCAAGCTCCTCTAAGGAATCATCGATCCTCATGGCGCGCCCATAGGCCTCCTCAATCCCCGCCCCCGGTGCCACGGCCTGGATCCGGATATGGTCCTCCTCATTTACCATGATGCTGATGCCTTCGTCCTCCGAAAGCACAAGCGCCGTCTCCTGCCGTTTTTTTGCAAGGAGCTCACTGATGATATACCATTCCGTAAGGGATTCCTTCTCAAGCTCCGAAAGCTTGTTCACACTGCAGGAATAATATTTCATCCCTTCCTTCCCTTCCAGGGCCGCCGCCATCCCCCGGACGCGCCCGGAAAGCGCCTCGCACTCCTTATCCTTCATCTTCCCCGCGAAATGGTACTCCGCAAGGTTTCTGGCAAGACGCACGCGGCTTGATATTACAATCTTCTCCTCCGGTTTTTTCTCATACCATTTATTCATCTGCGCAACCTGCCTCCTGCTTTTTCCTCTCACGCAGCTGGTCACGCAACACTGCCGCCAGCTCGTATTCCTCCCGCTCGATTGCCTGCTCCAACTGCATGGAAAGGCGCTGTACCTCATTAAGCGGCGGCAGCTCCCCGGACGGTGCCACCTCGCGGACGGCCACGTTTTTCGGGTGTTTGCCCGTATGGACATCCGAGCCCTGGACATGCCGCATATTGCGCAGCAACAGCCGCCCAAACTCCTTGTAACAGGATGCGCAGCCAAACTGCCCGCTCTCCTTAAATTCCGCGTATGTCATGCCGCAGCCGGAACAAACAATCCCTTTCTCCGCCTCATCGGCTGCCTCATCCCCGCCCTTTTGTGCCTCACTGTTTTCAAACAGCCCTAAGAGCAGCCCGCCAAGCGAAAATTCCTGCCCGCCGAACGGGGCTTTTAAGCGCAGGCTTGTGCTTTTTGCCGCGCACTCCTCACACAGATACTGCTCTTTTTTCGTTCCGTTTACGATCTCCGTGTAAAAAACGGTCGCTTCCCTTGCCTTACAAATTCCACATAGCATATTATTTCCTCCACCACCTGACAAATTTTTTAAAAACCATCATAAATCTGATCCACGGCCTGATGGATCTCCTCCCGCGAAATCCCCCGGCAGATCGCGCTTGCCAATATCAACCTCAACTGGGCTTTCATCTTTGTGATTGCCTGAAGTTTGTCATAATCTAACGCCACGACCGCCCCTTTCCTGCGGTCCAATTTCAGGTAGCCTTCCTGCCTTAAAATCGAATATGCTTTGTTCACGGTATGCATATTAATCCCGATGTCCTCCGCCAGGTCGCGCACCGACG
>CAYMGZ010000008.1:9698-21538 GCA_964390095.1 uncultured Lachnospiraceae bacterium
CGACGGCAGGCTATCCCCGTCGTGCAGCTGTTCCGTCGCAATCCCCAGTATAATCTGGTTGCATAGCTGTATGTAGATTGCTTCCTCGCTGTTAAAGTCGATCGTCACTATCATCCTGCGCACCTCCCGTTTTTTGTTCCTCGGCTTTTCCAAAAAGCGCCGGCCAGCTAAGAAGGCTTCCTGCTTTCCACGCCCTATGGATCTGTCTGGCACCATCCACGAATTTGCTGTTTTTCTTCCGACGTGTCCATTGTTATATCTATCATATAACAGTCCTGCCGGTTTGTCAATGGAATCACTCGCTTCTCTTTCCACATTTTGTAGTGGCATTACAAAATTACGGAACTTTGGGCACAACAAAAAACGGGGTTGTTGCAAATAGGCTTCATTCCAATATATGGTAGGAAGATCGCATATCATTCCGCCACATTTTGTCCGTCCGCCATAATTTTACAACAACCCCATCCGGTATAGGCCATTATAGGTAAATTATATCAAATACGTCGATTTTATCTTTACGCAAATCATATTTCATCGTCATATCCCCTGCGCCGGATGTACATCCTCACGCACACGAGCAGCAACAGCACGATCACCACGCCGAGCAGCCCGCACAAGATGCTCATACTGTTCTTTTTCTCTTCGTATTCCTGTGTCTTCTCCAAAAGTTCATTGATTTTCTGGTTCAGACTGCTTGTATCGGTCACGGTTACAACCTCCGGCTCATAGCGCTGGATCGTGTATTCCTTGCGGTCCAACCGGTAAAGCCCCGTCTCACCCGCCTCGTTTTCAAGTACCAAAAGGCAGTAATCCGACTGCCTTGAGGTCATGTATGCCGAAATACTCTCCCCGCCAATGAGCAGGTAGTCCGCTTCGTACCCTGCCGGGATCATGATGCCGGAAATATCCTGCGCCAGCTTATAGCGGTAGTTTCCGCACAACATGGTGCCGTCTTCCGAGAGGTAGAGGGGTTTTTCCTCCTTGGCCGGGGGGACTTCCTGGTCCTTGCCGTCCTCCTGCCCCGGCGGCGGTGTCGGGACTGCCCCCCCGCCGCGCCTTGCAAGGATATGGTAGACACAGACGGTTCCGTCCTCCGCCGTGATCGTCACGTTGATATCATTTTCCCCCTCTGTAAGGTTCTCATTGCCGGAAACACTGACAAGCGCCTTCGGGTCTGCCGCGACCGCGCTGACAATGACCCGCTCCACGGAAGGTTCAAGCGAAACCTCATACTCCGTCACCTCCGGCGAGAAACCAGGAACCAGTGCCCCGGGGCTTACCCGGAGCGCCGCCGCACGCGCATTGCTTGAGGCATCCGCTGCCGCCCGCACCGTAAGCTGGTACGGTTCCGACATCACCGACATGGCATTGCCCGATTCATAAACGTACACCACGGGAACACCACTCATGCGAAACTGGCAGGTGCCGCGCTTTTTTGCCGTAAAAGTCATGACATAACTGCGCAGGCTAGATGTGGGTGCGGCATTGATGTCCGAAATTTTGAGGTATCCATCGCCCCCGGTAATGCAGGCCGGCCCGTATGTGTATTCCACAAGGTCCGCGTCATATGTAAAGTACCCTTCAAAATCCCCGATTGTCATATCGGCGGAAATCTCCAGGGTCAGCATAAATTCCCGCCCCGCCTCAACTTCATCCTCCTCGGCGAAAAATGAGAGGTTTGCACTCGCCGCCTTTAGGCCTTCGCCGGAAAAGCATGTTGCGACCAGGCACAGGCACAAAAGAAACCCCGCTGCCATCCTAAAAAAATGTCTCATGGTGTTTTGTCACTTTCTTATTAAAGTTCCGCATATCCCCCTCCCAGTACCCAACAGCCGGGGGATATGCTGTTTTGGGGCTACTTACTCCGTCCGCGCGACGGTGATGTGGTACTCCCTGACATCCCCGTTTTCCGCCGTGACGGAAACAATGATCTCGTTGTTCCCAAGGGTAAGCGGATACCAGCCCGCGCCATTTACGGTTGCCAGACGGCTTGCGGCCTGCGCGGATACCTCGATTTGGTCACAGGAGTTTTCGACTACAATGTAATACTCCTGATCCACGGACACATCAAACGTAGGGGTCAGCATCAGCTCATCACCTGCCGCATCTTTTACGGAAAGGCTCTTCAACCAGTTATTTGGATTATATGCAACCTGTGGCTCCGCACATGCCGTCTCCGGCATATTCAAATACACCGGGATGGAAAATACGATCGGCAGTTCGCCTAATTCCGAGTAAGCACCCGCCACCTTGCGCCCCTCTGAATACGGCGCTTCAATGTTCGCCATATACTGGTGCGAATAGGTCGAATTTGGTGTCATATTAAATTTTTGTAAGTAAATTGTATTCTGTCCTC
Source organism: uncultured Lachnospiraceae bacterium (assembly GCA_964390095.1). Lineage (GTDB taxonomy): Bacteria > Bacillota > Clostridia > Lachnospirales > Lachnospiraceae > RGIG4057. Next base: position 12,055 of record CAYMGZ010000008.1, read on the forward strand.
GGTTGATGTAGGAATAGCCGATATAGTACGCGCCACCCAAAATCGCCCGGTACGGATCCGTCCACGGGATCAGCATGCTCTCATTCAGTGCCGCATTCGGGGCACCATTCTTCGCATACTTCAGGCCGTTTGCAATCGCGCCGCCCGCCACCGTGCTGTGGTATGCCCCGATATTATAGTAATTGTACAAGCCTTCAAAACCGGGAACCGTACCGGAGACGCTGTTGCTCATCGCATTTGTCCCGACCACGACTTCCTGCTTGACGCGCGAGGCAAGATGGAATGGGCTAACGCCGGAATATTCCGCCGCCCGGACAAAAATCTCACCGTAGGTCATGGATGTGGCTGCCCCATTTTCATCCACATATTGAACGGCCGCCTGCTCCATCGCCGTGTTTTTTAAAATACTCTCCACACCTTCCACGTTCTGGTAGGCAGGTTCATACGTCAGGAGCTCAAACTGGAAAATATTCGTCTCATCAAGGAAATTCCTCGGATCCATGTAATATGCATTCGCTTCCCTTGATGCCGTCACCCAAGTCGAGCCGTCGTACACAACAAACGTGTCCGTCTTCCAGTTGTACGCATCCTCCGCAAACGATTTCCACGCCGCCCCCTTCGTATTTGGAATCAGGTTCCTGCCGACAACACTTTCATTGTCCACCGCCGTCTCCCAGTCAAGCCCTGTGTGCTCCGCAACAAATTTCCAGGACGGATGTTTTGCATGGAGTTCGCGGAGTGCCGCCTTGTAACTTTCCGGGAAATTCTGCGCTGCCAACAGTGCCTCAAAATCCCCCGCATCCTCCACAGGTTCCGGCGTTGGGGTCGGATCGTCCACAAAGATATCACTGCCGTCAAGGAAAAGGACATAATCGGCATTGATGTAACCGACATATTCCTCGCCATCCTGCTTGTAAACGACATGGCACCAGCGGTTTTCTCCGTCCTCGACGACATCCAGCACCTCAAATACATTCTCCGTGCCAACCACAACGGAAAAACCGCTTGCATTTTTAATCAGCTTGCTCCCATACTGCGGAAGTTCTTTTAAAGCAAGCGCCGTCACCCCTGTAATTTTTGCCTGCCCCTTTGCCGGGGTCTTTGTTGGTTCCGGTGTCGGTACCGGTGTTACCTCCTCCGGCTGTGTCGGGGTTGGTGCCAAGGTCGGCTCCGGTGCGTTCGTCACGGACGGCGTTGGGGTCTCCTCCGATGCCTGGCTTGGGCTTGGCGTTGCTGTTGGGCTTGGTGTTGCCGTAGGGGTCAGGGTTGCCGTCGGGGTCGGGCTTGGCGTTGGCTCTGCTGCCAAGGTCAGACGGTCCGCCGTCGCATATCCTTTATATACCTCGCCGCTTACTTCCGCTTCCACCTCAAACCATTTTGTCTGGTCTATTGTTGTTTCCGAAAGCAATTTCACACTCTTTTTATTTGCTACGGAAAGGATGCTCCCATCCGACTTTGTCACATAGACAGCCTTCGCATTCGCCTTGCTGCGGAGTTTGAGCGCCCCTCCCTTCACCTTCGCGTAGACAGCCTGCGCAAAATCAAGCTTCACATACGGGGAAAACAAATATCCTGTGAGCTTCTTTTTGCCAACCGTTGCCACCACGCGGTACCAAATCCCATCCTCCTCTGCCTCGGCATTCAGGATGGTTAGCTTCTGGTCTTTTGAAAGCGTCGCCAAAATTTCGCTTGTGGTCGATGCCTGCTTGCGCAAGTTGAGCGTGTTTGCCGTCACGGTCGCATCGTAAGAAAAATCCGCATCCGCGTCCGCTTGTGTCGGCTCTGGTGCCTTGGTTGGCTTCGGGGTCGGGGTTGGGGTCGGGGTTGGGGTCACATAGGCGGTGGATGCAAGTCCGACAAGCTCCACATCCGCAAGCCGTATGTAGCCATAGTATTTCACATCCGACAGCGTCACCCTCACACGAAGCCATTTTTCACCGCCTGCGCTCTTTTCGGAAACGGCATACAAGAGCTTCCCTTTCGCTAAGGATATCTCCTTGCCTGCCCCATCCACGACCTTTTCCTTTCCTCCCGCTTCCGTAAAAAGTCCTTGCTTGGCCACTGTCTTTACATAAAAGTTCTTATTAAACGTAAATGTTATGTAATCACTGACAACATAACCTTTTTTTGCCTTCCCGTCCACCTTCGCCGAAACATTATACCAAAGGTAGCCGTTTTTCTCTTCTTTGCCAACCACCGTCACCGCATCCCCGTTTTTTAGCGTCGCATAGACTTCGGAAGCCGTGTCCGATCCACTGCGGAAATTCAGTTCATTCGCCGCGACCACTGCCGGGATTTTCAGGCTGTATACGGTCTTTTTCACCAATACCGGGGTCGGGGTTGGCTCTGCGGTCTTTGTCACTTTGATATATGTACCAAGGCAATAGCCTTTCACGTCTTTCCCACCAAAGACCGTCTCAATCTCATACCAATCCCCCTGTTTCGAAAGGATTGTAACTTTCTGGCCTTTCGTGAGCACCACTTCCTTCCCGTCCGATTTCACCTGCGCATAATCGGTTCCGGGTCCTTTCCGCACATTCAGCTCATTCGCCGTGCATTCCCCCTCAACCGGAATCTCCTCCGCCTGCACCATAAGCACACGAGCGCCTTGCTGCAGGATTGTCATAAAATATGGACACATCATCGATGCACATAACAGTGCTGCAAGATATGTTCTGAATCGTCTTTTCCGCATGGCATCCTCCATTCATCATCCCAAAGAACAGGTTCTTTCCTTTTCGTGCCAAAAGCACAAAATACGCAGGTATTCTATCAAGAGAATATGGCATATCCATGTCATTTTTCGTCCTTTTTCTCTACATATGTAGAAGAATATCATGGCAGTTCTTTGATTTTACAACCACACAAAAAAAAACACTATTTTTTCAAAATCCCTTGACAAATGCAGTCTATCATAGTAAACTGTATCTGAACTATTGCAATAGACCAAGCAAAAACCATCACCGCGCCCACCGCAGCTTTTACGGCGGCGCACCGAAAGGAGTATTCCCCATGGAAAAAATATTTGAGAGCGAATACCGCTTCTTATGCATCCTCTGGGAGCATGAACCCATCGCCAGCCCTGAACTTGTAAAGCTTTGCAACAAGGAACTTGGCTGGAAAAAATCGACCACCTACACCGTAATCAAAAAGCTTTCCGACAAAGGGATTGTAAAAAGCGAAAATACCATTGTCTCCTCCCTGGTCGCCAAAACCGAGGTGGACCGACAGGAGAGCGAGGAACTGCTGCAGCGCACCAGCCACGGGCATATCCCGACCTTCCTCGCCGCCTTCCTAAAAGACCGCAAGCTCTCAAAGGAAGAAGCCGACCGCATCCGCAAACTCATCGACGACGCACAGGAGGACTGATCCTTTTTGCAGGCAATTGATTTTTAGAAAGGAGAAGCCAAAATGACTAGCATCCTACATACCTTATGGCGTATGGGGTTTCAGGCATGCATACCAATCATCACCGTCCTTATGGCAAGGCAATTCCTAAAAAGATATTCCGGTTTTTACACCAGGCTGCTCTGGCTTCCGGTCATCGTGCGCCTGCTGTGCCCGGTCTTTATCGAGACGGAATTTGGCCTGCAGCCGGGTCTTCCTTCCCTGCAAGAACTCACGGCACTTTTTCGGGAAGCCCCTGCCCAGGCCACTCTTTCTTCTGCCGCGCGGGCGATGGCGGCAATCGGCAGGCCAAACACCGGGCCGGATGGGGATTTTGGCACAGGCGCAACCGGAACCGGCACGCAGGGGGCTGCCACAAAATCTCCTGCCGGTTGGGCGGATGCATACGGTATCGGGATTTCTTCCAACCTGCCGCAAAATGGCACGAACACCCCAAAAAGCCTCCCTTCCCTGCCGCAAAACGGCACAGGTGCGCCCCCGGAAAACATATCCATGGCGGCGGACACAAAACCTACGGCAAACAAGGTATTTTCACCGGCAGAAAACTTTCTTCCCATGGCAAAAACCCTGCTGCCCGCCCTGTACCTTCTTGGATGCGCGGTGGTCAGCCTGATCTTTTGCATCCAATATATACTGCTAAAACGCCGGATCTCCACGGCGGTCTGTGAGGGCGATGGTGTCTGGCTCTGTGAGGACATTGCCTCCCCGTTCGTGGTCGGCATCTTCCGCCCAAAAATCATCCTTCCCTACCACATGGAGGCGGGCGCGAAGATGCATGTGCTCTCCCACGAGCAGACCCATATCCGCCACCACGACCCGCTCTTACATTTCCTGGGGATCCTCTGTTTGTGCCTGCACTGGTGGAACCCGCTCGTATGGCTTGCCGTGCACAAAATCAACCAGGATATGGAAATGTTCTGCGACGAGAGCACCCTGCGCCTTGCCGCAGACGGCAAACGAAAAGATTACGCTAAAACCTTGCTATCTTTCGCCGAACAGCAAAGCAGCCTGCACGCGGGGCCAGCCTTTGGCGAATCCAACACAGAAAGACGGGTAAAAAATATTATGAAAAGAAAAAAGAAAAATTTTCTTGTCCTCGGGCTCGTCGTGCTGCTCGCGGTCTTTTGCACCGTGGCTTTCATGACCATCCCGAAAGCGGCAAACAAAAAGGAAACATCAAAAAATGAAGAAGCGGGCAAAACCCCGGAGGGTGCAGGAAGTACGGATGCCCCAACGCTGCCACCGCCCGCCACCACCCCGCTCGTTTCTGCGGATGACAGCACAGTAAACGGAACTACCGTGATGCCGGATTCCGGAAAAACCGTCATCCATACGCTGGACCCCATGTCCGTTTTGCAGGATGCCGCCCTCTTTCTCCCGGATTTTTGGGATACCCGGGACATGGATGAAAATTTCTGGAAAGATTACCTGTTTGCCACCTACACAAGTTCCTACGCCCCGCTTCTTACCGAAATCTACAAAGTGGAAACCGTGGAACACGATTCCGGGCAATACGGCCATAGTGCCATCTACAACAAAATCACGGCAAAGGAAGTGAACCGTGTCACCACGGAACTTTTCGGAACGGCACTGTCCGAATCCGTTTCTGACCCGTACCAGATTGAGGATGGCATCAATATCCTCTATGAAGATGAAAGCTATTATATCAGCGTCTCCGACTCCCCGGATTTTCGGTACGGCACCGCAGAAGAACTTCCTGCCCCGGACGGCATGAAAATCATCTCCTTCCCGAAATACCTTGAGGATGGGGAAGAACCAATCTCGCAGATCACGCTGCACTTAAAAGCCGCAGAAACACAGTACGGTTATGTCATTACAAGGAAAGAGGAAAAAAATATTTTAGCCAAAGGTACAGAAAATACCATCCCAACAGCAGGCCATATCCTTTTATTCCAGCAGAAATGCTGCTTTATGCCTGATTTCATGGATGCGGAAAGCCTTGATGCCGCTTTCTGGCAGGATTACCTTTTCCACGCTTACACGCAGGACTTTTTCGGCGAAAAAGTCAACCGTTACTCCGCACGCCGGGATATGACGGCCAAATACGCCAAAGTGGACCCGGAAACATTGGATGAGGACATCAAAAACCTTTTTGGAAAGGCGCTGTCCGATTTTGTACCAAACCCGCAGGATCTTACGAAGGAAAACGGCGATATCGTTTTCGAGGACGGATATTACTACATCCGCATCCCATCCCAGACAAGGTGCTCCTTTGATACGGCCGAAATCCAAGCGGGGCAGGGGATAGAACTGCACTATCTGGTATATACCTTCTCCGCTTATCCGGAATCACAGGTTACACTGTATTTACAGCCGTCCGAAACAGAATATGGCTATATTATCACCGGGAAGGAAACGGCCGGATACACCTTTTTGGACCGCGGGCTGACCGGGAGCTGGGTAGTCACCGGCTATGTCCCGACCCCGGATGGTTCCGCGCTCCCTATACAGGAATGTGAAGCCTTCGTTGGCACACAGCTAAAATTCAGGCCGGATCATCTTGTGGTAAACGGGCAGGCATACCCGGTAAACGAATACCAAAAAGAACTTGTCACCGCGCGGGAATTTGAGGACATTTTCCGGCTTGACCCAGGGGAAGACCTCTCCTTATCCACCACCGCCCTTGACCATTACAGCCTGAAAATGGCGGGAAGCAAACTGCCCTTCGGAAGCCATGTCTACCGATTTGACTTCGAGGGTGCATTCATTCTTTATGAGGGTGTGTTCTTCCGGATCGTGGAGCTGACCGAGAACTTGGAGGAGGAAACCGCCCTCGACCAGCTAAACGACCTGCGCTTTGCCATGCCGGATGAAAACGGCTTTGTAGAAGGAAGTTTCCTGCCATACCAAATGCTGCCGGGAAGTATCATTTATTACACGGACGATACCCACTACATCATTGTCCGCGGCGGGATTTCCCTTGACACCCCGGAAAAAATGCAGGAGTACCGCGATAACATAACGGCAAATATACTGGATTCCGTTGCCAAGGGATACCATTTCCTCCCGTTTTACCGCCCGGAAGAAGGGATGAGTGTCACCTACATGGAGGACGGGGCAATCGGGCATGATTACCCGCGCAGCTACCCGCGCAAAAAGCTGGCGGAGGGGATGTTAAACTGGTGCTATGAAGGCGGATCCTGCCGCGCCGTCGCGGCGGGGATTGACACCACGCAGCCAAAGGTCTACTATCAAGCCGTGGGCGGGGACTGGCAGATTTACCCGCTGACCGGCTTTGAAAACTACACAAAGGACGAACTGGGACGGCTTACGCTTCTCTCCGTCACTGCGGACGAGAACCTGATCACTGTGGTATTTACGAAAGATGGGGAGGAGATTGTGAAAAATATAAAGGTAAGGGAATAAACCGCTGCAGGCGAGACGGCCGCAATCCCATACCGCCAAAACATACACAGGCCATCCCCCCGGTTTTTCTTGTACTTTCCCGAAAAAAACAGGCATATACTTTAGCGATACCAAACCTGCCACAAAAAAAGGAGGAATCCATGCAGTCTCTGGAAGCCCTTCTCGCACGCATCAACTCTTGTTTCTGGGGCGGTCCCATGCTCCTTGTATTAAGCCTGTTCCACATTTATTTCACCGTACATACCGGCTGCGTCCAAAAAAAACTTGGGAAGGGGATCCGCTACTCCGTAGGCGGCGGCACAAAAACAGACGGGGGGAAACCAAGCCAGGCGGCGGGGAGCGCCACACACAAAGTCTCCGGCATGATGGCGCTCACCACGACCCTCGCCGCCACGCTTGGCACGGGCAACATCATCGGGGTTTCCTCCGCCATCTACCTCGGCGGCCCCGGTGCATTATTCTGGTGCTTTCTGACCGGGGTTTTCGGCATGGCAACCTCCTACGCCGAATGTTTCCTCTCCATCCTGCACCGCCGGAAAAATGCCGACGGCAGTTACTGCGGCGGCCCGATGGTCGTACTTTTGGACCGCCTGCATAAAAAATGGCTCTCCCGCATCTATGCCGGGGCAGTCATTTTTGCTGCCTGCTGCATGAGCTGCTCCACCCAGTCGCGCGCCTTCGCGGACGCGGCGGTTTCCTTCGGGCTGCCGCGCATCCCGGTCGGCATTGCTTTAGCGCTGCTTGTGGGCATTGTCATTGTCGGCGGCGCGGGGCGCATCCACAAATTCTGCATCCGCCTGGTTCCCGTGATGGGCGGGCTGTTCCTGTTTTGCTGCATCCTGATCCTTGGGAAAAACATTACATATCTGCCAAGCGCCATTGCCCTGATGTTCCGCTGCGCATTCTCCGTGAGGGCTATCACCGCAGGCACGCTCTCCGGCGCATTCATGGGTGCGCTGCGCTACGGACTGACACGCGGGCTGTTCACGAACGAGGCAGGGCTCGGCACGGCAGCCATTGCCGCAGCGGACGCAGAAACGACGGAACCGGAACGGCAGGCACTCATCTCCATGACGGCGACCTTCTGGGATACCGTGGTCATCTGCGCCCTGACCGGGCTTGCCATCTTAACAACCGCGCTCGCCGCGCCGGAGATCATGGGAAATTTTTCCATGAACGAACTTACCACCGCCGCATTCTCACGCCTGTCCGCCGGGGGACCGCCGCTGCTTTCCCTCTGCCTGATGGCATTTGCCTTTGCCACGCTGACCGGCTGGTCATATTTTGGCGAAAAAGCCACGCTCTTTTTGGTCGGTGAGCGCGGCATTTTCCTGTACAAAACCTTTTATATCGTCATGATCTTTTTCGGCACCATCCTGTCGATGAGCCTGATCTGGGAGATGACGGATTTTGTGAACCTTTTCCTCGCCATCCCAAACCTCTACGCACTTTTTAAACTGCGGCGGGAGGTTACCTGCAAATAAAAGAACAGAGCCTTTCGGTGTAGGGGCAGGAGCCACCTCCTGCCCCTACACCGCCAAAACAAAATCCATCCCCCTGCCCCAAAAATTTCTTGGCGGCATAAACAAAACGCCTATCCCCTCTTCCTCTTCTTCACATATTTCCAGATTTCCCGGTTTAAAATACTGAAATCCACAGGTTTTGCCACATGGGAATTCATCCCCACCGCCAGGCTTTTCTGCACATCCTCCATAAAAGCATCCGCGCTCAGCGCAATGATCGGCACGGTCTGCGCGTCCTCCCGGCCGCTTTCACGGATTTTTTGTGCCGCCTCATAACCGTCCATCTCCGGCATTTTGATATCCATCAGGATCAGGTCAAAATATCCCGTCTCACTTGCCAGGAATTTTTCAAGCGCAACCCTGCCGTTTTCCGCCGTCACAACCATTGCTTCCTTCTCCTGTAAAATCTCGAGCATAATTTCCATATTCAGCTCATTATCCTCCACAAGCAGGAAGCGGCAACCCAAGAGCGAATCGTTGTCCGCATAGTTAATGCGCTTTAACAGCCTGTCGCCGGTCTCCCACGAGTCCCCTTCCCCGTCCAGATGGATTTCCCAGGACTCCGTTTCCTGCACCTCCATCTTTGCCGGCGTAAACGGCAGGCTGACCGTGAACTTTGTCCCTTTGCCCTGCTTGCTCTCCACCGCAACGACACCGTGCATCATCGCGACCAGGTTTTGCACAATTGCCATGCCAAGCCCGGAACCCCTCGCCTGTGTCCGCGCCCCTGCGTCCTCCTGTGTAAACGCTTCAAAAAGTTTTGGCAGGAAATCCTCACTCATGCCAATCCCGTTGTCCTCAATGACAAACTCGAGCCAGACCCTGCCGTCCTCCTCCCCCTTCTCCGTAACCACAAGGAAGATCTGTCCGCCTTCCGGCGTATATTTGACTGCGTTCCCTACAAGGTTAATCAAAATCTGGCTCAGGCGAAGCTCGTCCGTCAAAATGTTCTGGTGCTGCACCTGCCTTACTTTAACCGTGAGGCAATGTCTTTTCTCCCTGACCTGGGGCTGCAGCAGCACGACAACCGACTCTAAGACATCCGAAAGTGCTGTCTCCTCCTGCGCAAGCATGACATTGCCCGACTCAATCTTGCTCATATCAAGCACATCATTGATCAGCTGGAGCAAATATTCCGATGCCATTTCAATTTTAACCAGACATTC
>CAYMGZ010000009.1:0-3392 GCA_964390095.1 uncultured Lachnospiraceae bacterium
CTGCGGCATGATCTTGATACAAGATGACAGGATCAATAAAATGACAATGACAAACGCAATTGCCACATATCCTCCGATTGGCATAAAACCCTCCTTCTCGCCCGCCCTGCCGGGCCGTTAATATTTTTTACACGCCCATCATACCACAAATCCAAAAAATCTGCAATATCCGGGGCAGTGTTTTCTTCTGTGCATGGCGTTGGCATCATATACTATAAGCCTTACGGCTCTACGGGATTGCCTGCCGACAACACGGCCTCTGCCTCCCCCGCAGGCACATCCTCCGCTTCCTGCCCCGCCGTCTGTGTCTCCTTCCCGATCGGTGCCACGATCAGCTTCACGCCGCGCACTTCCTGTACGGTCACGCGCTCCCCTACTGGGATGACCACTGCGTCCTCCACCGATCGCGCCGACCACTCCAGGCCGTTCAACATTGCCGCACCGGTTCCGTTAAAATTGTCAATGACCTCCGTCACCTTCGCCTCCCTGCCGGAAATATCCTCGACATTGGTCTTAAGGCGCTTGGAATTAAATTTGCGCATCGCGACCGGCCTTGTAAAATACAGCAGCAGAAACGAGACAACCAGGAAAACCACCATCTGCACGACCCACATATCCACAAAAAGCGATACCAGGAATGCCACGAGCGCACCGCCCGCAAACCAGATCGTAAACAGCCCCATCGTTGCCGCCTCAAACGCAACCAGCACAACGAACACGGCCAGCCAAACTATGGACCACATCACAAAATCCCCCTTTCTTGTAAAACTGACTTTATTGTACCCCATTGTGGCAAAGTTTGCAAGGGTATCGTGAAAATTAAATAAATGTCCGTAACAGTCCGTCCTTCGGCTTTCCCTGTTTTCACCATCCGACATCCCCTTTCATATAATATACGGACGGCGGCACCATCCCGCCGTCTGCGCACGCAGCCCAACCGAGCCTTAACACAAATATAAAGGAGGCATATATGGCTACATTTTATAATCAAGCCCCCCTTTCCTACAATGGCAACACCACAACCTCGAACATCACCACCGGTGAGCTTGTGGAGGTGCTGTCCGCGAAAAAGCATGCCATCCTGCCCGACTATGTCGCAGGCGACAACACCACGGGCGAATTTGCGAGCGTTGCCGGGCAGATTACCGCCCCTACCGCCTCATAATGGAATATTTCTCCCGGTACCTCCCCGGTGTCATCCCTGTCTTTTCCTTGAACTGCCTGCAAAAATGCTCATTTCCGTGGTAGCCGCATGCAAACGCAATGTCAAGGACAGGCTTGTCCGTACATTCCAACATATTCTGCGCATACTGGATGCGGCTCATGATCACATCGTTCATGCAGGTGACATGGAAGGTATCTTTATATATTGTGTGCAGGCGGCTCTCACTCAAATATACCATGTCCGCCATCTTGCGCACCGTCCAATCCCGCTCCGGATGCAAATAGATTTCCGAGCGCAGGTAGACAATCTTGGAATCCGCGCGCGCGGCTTCCGTGTCCACGCTGGAATCGTGCAGCTTATAGATGAGCAGGTTCATCAGCGCCTCGATCGAATTTTCCCGCTCCGGATAACCCGCAATATTCTCATATGCCAGGATCCTCATCGTCTCCCAAACCGCATCCGGGTTGATCAGCTTGACCGGGCGGGCGAGCGGCACATACGGCTCCCGCAATTTCTGGTCGTCCGAGAAAAACTGGATCCACTCCTCATGATGGTACTCTGCCCCGCGTGCCTCATATACGATCGGTGTCATCGGAGGGTAGAGGATGCACACATTTTTCTCGCACTCCACCAACCGTTTCCCCACCAAGACCGCTGTCGGTGTCTTCAGGACAAGGAACGTCCACACCGGGATCCCTCCCCGCATTTCCACTCTATGATCCGGTTCAAAACAAGAGTCCACTACTACATATTTTACCCGATACATATCGTTTTTCTCCCCTGATTTTTGCTACTAATATCTTAACCCGTTCTTTCAGCGAAACATAAACAAGCCAAGACACTAACCCCCCATGCCCTGCGCCAATTCCCCCACAATCCCCCGGTACACCAGCGCCGCGATCTGCCTTGCGCCCTCAGGTCCCGGATGTAATCGGTCCTCCTGGTAAACTTCATGCAGCCACGCATCGCCTTTTGCCATAAATGCCGTATATAGGTCAATCCCCACAACATCCGGATTTCTTTTTATGACCTCATCAATCTTTTCTAATATTACATCAAGGTACTTCTGCTGGTGCTTTGGCCAGATGCATTCCAACACCGGGGTCGGTCTTGCAACATAGATTTTCGCGGCAGGGTTCGCCTGCCGGATATCCGCAAGGATCCGTTCATAATGCATGACAAAATGCTCCCGCCTTGAAAATATATTACCCCATGGGTCAATGGCACTCCCATCGTCAAGCATCCCGTCCTGCGCGTCGTTTGTTCCAAGAAGGAGAATATAAATATCCCCTTTTTGCGCGATCCCCCACGCATACTTTTCGGTCCGCACATAGGGCAGCCCCATCACCCTGCCATCGGGCAGCAGCTCATTGGTCACGCAATGCGCCGCCACCCCGGCATTCAAAACCTCATAACCATCCCCCAATGCACATTGCAGCAAATGCGGGTAATCTTCCCCTTCTTTTAACCCAAAACCCTCCGTAATGCTGTCTCCAAGGCAAACGACTTTACATTTTTTCTTCTCCGCCATCCGCTTCCCCCCTTCCTACCATATCAGTATACCATTTTTCCGTTTTTAAGTCAATTTTTTCAACTATGTGACAGCCCCTTTCTTAATTTTCTCTTGCATTCTCCCCCGGAATAGGATATAATGGCATCGCTTTCAAATAACGGGGAGCTGGACGGATCCGGCTGAGAGGAGGCTAACCTGCCTCGACCCGAAAACCTGATTTGGGTAATGCCAACGTAGGGATTTTATGACAGAACTATGTCAAGGTGCCCCTGCGCACCTTTTTCTTTTTCGTGTGGTTCTGCGCGCGTACCCGGATCTTTAGACCTACGTATGCCACAAAATCACGTTCCACGGTCATTGGTACCGGGAGGGGGGCATGCGGAACTTTTGACAGCATGCACCCGGATGGTGCCAGAACGGAATTTTTGGGAGCCGTGCGGACAAAAATCACGTTCCACGGTCATTGGTACCGGGAGGGGGCATGCGGAACTTTTGACAGCATGCACCCGGACGGTGCCGGAACGGAATTTTTGGGAGCCGTGCGGACAAAAATCACGTTCCACGGTCATTGGTACCGGGAGGGGGCATGCGGAACTTTTGACAGCATGCACCCGGACGGTGCCGGAACGGAATTTTTGGGAGCCGTGCGGACAAAAATCACGTTCCACGGTCATTGGTACCGGGAGGGGGCATGCGGAACTTTTGACAGCATGC
>CAYMGZ010000009.1:3492-13512 GCA_964390095.1 uncultured Lachnospiraceae bacterium
GCATGCACCCGGACGGTGCCGGAACGGAATTTTTGGGAGCCGTGCGGACAAAAATTACGTTCCACGGTCATTGGTACCGGGAGGGGGCATGCGGAACTTTAATAGGAGGACATCAATATGAAACAAAACAACACCGTCTACAAACTATCCCTTGCAGGCCTTCTAACCGCGCTTGCCGTGGCAGGCAGCTTCATCAGCATCCCCATCGGCGGCAGCAAATGCGCGCCCGTGCAGCACATGGTCAATATCTTCTCCGCCGTTTTGCTAGGCCCTGCTGGGAGCGTTGGCACCGCCTTCCTCGCCAGCCTTCTGCGCAACCTGCTCGGGATCGGCACCTTCATGGCATTCCCTGGCAGCATGCTCGGGGCACTGTGCTGCGGCCTTGCCTACCGTTTCTCCAAAAGCCTGCCGCTCACCTGCACCGCGGAAGCACTCGGCACAGGGCTGCTCGGCGGCATCGCCGCTTACCCGGTGGCAAAATTCGTGATGAATGCCGCACCTGCGGGCATTTTCTTCTACGTAGTCCCGTTCTTGGTCTCGACCGTGGCAGGGAGCATCCTTGCATTTGCCCTCTTAAAAATCCTTGAAAAAGGAGGTGTGCTTGCCCGCATCAAGCCGGAACACGCAAAATGACAACACAGCCAGCCACCCTTTCCTCAAGCGCTGCTTTTGCCGCATCCGCAGGGGCAAGGGAAAAACTTTTTTTGGCAGCGCCTAGCATCCACTGCCTGACCAACGCCGTGACCATGCGTGACGTTGCAAATATCATTCTCGCTGTCGGCGGAAGCGCCATTATGGCACAGGCCACGGCGGAAGCGGCACAGATCACAAAAATATGCCACGGCACGTTGCTCAATACCGGAACCCCGTCCGATGAAAAATTTGCGGCCTGCCGCCTTGCAGGGGAAGCGGCAGGCCGCCTTGGACATCCCATCGTGCTCGACCCGGTCGGTGCCGGGGCAAGCACGTACCGGAAAGAAAACTTAAGGCAGCTTTTATCATGCGTCCACCCAAACCTGATCCGCTGCAACCTTGAGGAAGCATCCACGCTCCTTGCATTTTCTGCAAAAAACTGCGGGGAAGAACCCGCCACAATCCGGCACGGGGGCGTTGAAAGCGGCATGGACGCGGCTCCTGCCACCCGCCTGCAAACTGCCGCAGCACTCGCAAAAGCATACCATGCCACTATCCTGTTATCCGGCAGCACGGACGTAGTTTCCGACGGCAGCCAGCATCTGCTCATCACGGGAGGCGATGCGCGCATTACAAGGATCACGGGGGGCGGCTGCATGCTCTCCGCCCTCTGCGCGGCGTTTCTTAGCTCCGGGGTGGATGGTTTTGATGCCGCCGTGGCAGCAGCAAGCCTGTGGAAGCGGGCAGCAGAAGACGCAGGCAAAAAAATGGACCGGATGGATGCCGGGCTTGGGAGTTTTTACGTATTTCTATTTGACGCGGTCAGCAAATTTATGGAAGACAGCCATTCCCACCCATTACCGTAACAGGCCAACCCATATTCCAGCAAAAGTAAAAAATTATCCTGTTTCATTCGGTTCCAACTTAATTATACGAGGAGGTATGACCATGAAAATCCCACCACAGACCCTGCGCCTGTACGCGGTTTCCGACCGCAGTTTCCTAACAGCGGGCAAATCCCTGACGGACATTCTCCCACTGTTGTTTTCAAACGGCGTAACCCTTTTCCAACTGCGTGAAAAGCACCTTGCGCGGGAAGCTTTTGTGCTGGAAGCACAAAAAGCCAAAGAAATCTGCCGCCGCTTCCATGTGCCACTCATCATCAATGACGCAGTGGACATTGCAAAAGAAATCGGCGCGGACGGTGTGCATGTCGGGCTTTCCGACATGGGTGTGGCAAAAGCCCGCGAAATCTTAGGGGCGGATGCCATCATCGGCGCAAGCGCCCACAATGTTGCGGAAGCCACTTCTGCCGAGGCGGCCGGGGCGGATTACATCGGCTGCGGTGCCGTGTTTGGCAGCACCACCAAAAGCGATGCCAAAACACTGGCGCACAGCGAGCTTTCCGCGATCTGCAAAGCCGTCCACATCCCGGTGGTCGCCATCGGCGGCATCACACAAGAAAACCTGCCGGAGTTAAACGGCAGCGGCATTGCGGGCGTTGCCGTGATCAGCGCACTCTTCGCGCAGGATGATATCGCCGCCGCCGCAAGAAGCTTAAGCGCACTGGCAGAACAATTGTAACACCTGAAAAAAGCCATGGCACGGGGCAAAAAATACCGCGTTTTACAGGAGATATGATCAAAAAATCTCCTTGGGGGCAGACCGAGGGCACCACCTTCTGTCGCCAAACCCGCACTGGCGGGGAAAAGAAAATTATGGAAGTGAGGAAATCTATGTACACTGCATTAACAATCGCCGGAAGCGATTCCAGCGGAGGCGCCGGCATCCAGGCGGACATCAAGACCATGACCGCACACGGCATTTATGCCATGAGCGCCGTCACCGCCCTGACTGCCCAAAATACAACCGGCGTTTTTGACATTATGGAAGTCACCCCATCGTTTCTGGCAAAACAACTGGACTGCATTTTTACGGATATTTTCCCGGACGCGGTAAAGATTGGCATGACCGCCTCACCGGAATTGATCGAAACCATCGCCGACAAGCTGACGGAGCACCATGCGGTGCACATTGTCGCCGACCCGGTCATGGTCTCCACAAGCGGCTCACGCCTGATCAGCGAAAATGCAACCGGCACGCTGGTAAAAAAACTGCTGCCGCTCGCCGAACTGATCACCCCGAACATCCCGGAAGCGGAAGTCCTGACAGGCATGAAAATCGCCACCGCAAAAGACATGGAACAGGCAGCAAAACGGATGTGGAAGCATTTTGGCTGCAATGTTTTAGTCAAGGGCGGGCATCAGACAAACACCGCCAACGATGTCCTCTGTGAAAACGGGAAAATCTCCTGGTTTTTCGGCAAGCATATCGACAACCCCAACACCCACGGCACGGGCTGCACCCTCTCCAGCGCCATCGCGAGCAACCTCGCTGCGGGGCTGCCCTTGGCAGAATCCGTGCAGAACGCCAAAGATTATCTTTCGGGGGCGCTCGCGGACATGCTCGACCTCGGCGCGGGATCCGGTCCTCTCAACCACATGTACCGGATTAAATATATCTGAACAAATATTTGTTTTATCATTTCATACAACCATAAAACCGCCAGCGTCCGGATTTCCCGCACATCGGCAAAAATAGCCGGAACTTGGGGCGGTTGGCCTGCAGATGCAGGGTTTTACGCATACGGCAGCAAAAAAAGGAGGAAAAAAATGTCAGATTCTTACACGACCCAGATGGATGCCGCACGCCGCGGCATCCTCACACCGCAGATGAAGATCGTTGCGGAAAAAGAACATATGGAAGAAAACCAGCTGATGCAGCTTGTCGCGGAGGGCAAGGTTGCCATCTGCGCGAACAAAAACCATAAATGCCTGGACCCGGAGGGCGTTGGCAGCATGTTGCGCACCAAGATTAACGTCAACCTCGGCGTATCGCGCGACTGCAAGGATTATAATATCGAGATGGAAAAAGTCATGAGCGCGGTAAACCTTGGGGCGGAGGCCATCATGGACCTTTCCAGCCACGGCGACACCGAACCCTTCCGCCGGAAACTGACCGGGGAATGCCCTGCCATGATCGGCACCGTGCCGGTCTACGACAGCGTGATCCACTACCAGCGCGACCTTGCCACCTTAACCGCAAAGGATTTCATCGATGTCGTGCGCATGCACGCCGAGGATGGCGTGGATTTCGTCACGCTGCACTGCGGCATCACGAAAAAGACCATTGACCAGATCCGCGCGCGCGGGCGGAAAATGAACATCGTCAGCCGGGGCGGAAGCCTTGTTTTTGCGTGGATGAGCATGACGGGGGAAGAAAACCCGTTCTACGAACATTTCGATGAAATCCTTGATATCTGTGAAAAGTATGATGTGACCATCTCCCTCGGCGATGCCTGCCGCCCCGGCTGCCTTGCCGATGCGACCGATGTCTGCCAGATCGAGGAGCTTGTCCGCCTTGGCGAGCTGACGGCGCGCGCGTGGGCGCATAATGTGCAGGTGATGGTCGAAGGGCCGGGCCACGTTCCGCTCAACCAGATCGCCGCCAATATGGAAATCCAGAAAACCATCTGCAAGGGCGCTCCGTTCTACGTCTTAGGCCCGCTCGTCACCGATATCGCACCGGGCTATGACCACATCACCTCCGCCATCGGCGGTGCGGTCGCGGCCATGAACGGCGCTGCGTTTTTATGCTACGTCACCCCGGCGGAACATCTCGCCCTGCCAAATGTCGAGGATGTCAAACAGGGGATCATCGCCTCCAAGATTGCGGCACACGCGGCGGACATTGCCAAGGGAATCCCCGGCGCGAGGGATGTGGATGACCGTATGGCGGACGCAAGGCGTAACCTTGACTGGGACGCGCAGTTTGCGTGCGCGCTTGACCCGGAAACGGCAAAACAGATCCGCGACAGCCGCAAACCGGAGGACGACCACGCCGACACCTGCAGCATGTGCGGAAAATTCTGCGCGGTGCGCAGTATGAACAAGGCATTGTCCGGGGAATATATCGATATCCTGTAACAAAAAAATAATCCGGGCACATGGGCAGGGGCGAAAAAATTCCCCCTGCCCCATTTATTTTTGATTTCCATATATTTTTTCCAAAAAGCCAGTGAACCGGACGGCCATTCCTGCGACCTTGTAAATGAAAGCAGCTTTCAAACGGCACAAACCCCTACCCGATTATTACGAGGCAGACCACAATGCAAAACAAAAAACTTGAAAACCAGATGGACGTGATTTGAAAAAAAATTAGGGTGGGAACAATCCCACCCTATCTTCCTTACAGCCTCAAATCCCCTTCCACCTTCTCATAATCCACCACATATTCCTTCCCGTTCTTCAGCAATACCCGCACCGGCCCGAACGTGCCGCAATTCGCCGCATCCGTGTACGCGATGGAGCGGACCGGGAAAATCTCATCTTTCGAAAATGGTTCCGCACTCTCCTTCGTGATTACCTGCGAGATCATCACATAAGGCTCACAGCCCCCATACTGCTTTTTCTTCTCCGCCCTCGCATAAACCACGACGGAATGCTCCGAATCCGGGTTCGTTTCCGTGCTACGGATCATCCCCATGCTATCCCAGCCATCATAGATGGTCATTGCCAATTGGCGCGGCTTCCCCACAGCGTCCTTCCCGCAGAGCACGACCGCCTTCGCACTGCCCTCACAGTATTCCTTCACCACCGTGCCATTGTCCGGGAACCCGTAAGCGCCGAGCGTAAACTGCACCGGACGGCGGAACAGCTTCATCTTGTCCACACGCATGACCCCATACGGCACCGGGAAATCCGCAAGGAATAGCCCCTGCATCCAATGTGTTTCCGTATCTAAACGGTAATCAAAATATTGCCTGCGGTAGAGGACCCCATCCCGCTGCCCGCCCCAGAAAGTCGCGTTGGCAAGGGAGGTATTGCCGTAGGTCAAATCCTTTAAAACATATTGCTGCGACTCCACCTCGCCCGTCACGATGTCTTGCTGTGCCGTAACCTCCGGCGTTGCCTCCCACGGGTATTTCGTATTAAAACAAAGCTTCGCATAATTCCAAAGCCCATGCTTATCCCCTGCATGCTTGACCACCTTGCCCGTGCGCAGGATGGTTTCCCCATTTGCCTTATGGTTCGTAAAACAGAGCGCCGGCCCGTCCAGCACGGTCTCCTTCACGCCGATTTCTTCCAATTTTTCCCAGCTTCCATTATTCTCTTTCTCCGTCCAGAACGGATGATCCTCCGGCAGATGCAGGCACAAAAACGCCTTCCCCATCCAAAACGGCGACTCCGCGCAGGAATACCCCTGCACGAGCGGCGAAAACTGCCGGTAAAAGCCCATGGTCGGGATTCCCTCCCACGAAAAATCTTCGCGCGACAAAAACTGCATCAGCGACCCCGATGCAATGCGCCTTGCGCGCCCCGCATCCACAGTCGGATGGCGCAACAGGAGGTTCCCGTCAAACGCGCTCGTGCTCGCAAACCGGTAAATACAACTTCTGCCCCACATATTTGTAAACCCGTCCGCATCGAAAAAGTCCGGGAAGTTTTCCATCAAACGGTTCGAATACTCCTCAAACTTCTTTGCCAGGAACGGCTCATTTTCATAGCCATACCACAGATTCCAGAGCGGTGCATAAAAATTAAATGCCCAGCAGGAATAATAATCAAAACTCTGCCCGTCGCGGTACCACCCATCCCCCACATAATAATCAAGGATTGCCTGTGCGTGGTCGAGCATAATCTCCCGGTCAACCGGATAACCCTCCATATGTAAAAATGCCATGTCAAGCATATTGAACAGCCGCCAGTTCTGCGGCACGGTATTCGCATGCGCAAAACTTGTGAGGAACGCCGCAATGATATCCTTCTCTGCTTTTGAGCAATTCCCCCAGACCGCATCGCGGCTCGCCCACAGCCCGATCACAAGCGCGCATGTCTCCACCGTCTGCTGGAACGCGCGGAACGGGTCGGCATGCCCCATAATCTCCTGGAGCTGTTCATACGTTCCGACGCAATGCGCATCCCCCGGCGTACAGGAACGCAAAATCTGGTTTTTATAATAATCTTTCAGCTTGTAGCCACAAACCGTAAGTTCCGGGTTGACCGAAAGCAGCGGCGCGGCAATAAAAAACGAGCGCGTGAGCCCCTCAAACATCTCCGCCTTGCGCTGTGCGCACTGCGATGCCTCAGAATCGCTCAAATGCGGATACGTAATCTTTTTCTCCTGCCGTGGGACGACCACCGGGTCATCAAAACTTTTAATATGCTGGAAGATCCCCGCAAGCATATATTCCCCCGCCTCAACCCAACTCTCCCTTGTAAGCCCTGTATAGGGACTTAACACAAAATCCGTGTGTTTCGGTTTGAAAACCATGGTACTGCCTCCTTGTTTTCCTTTTATTAAGAACTGTCCGTTCTGCTTTATTTTACTCCCCTCCCATCTTCTTTGCAACAGATTTTCACAAAACCTTGATGTGGGGCAATTTTTCTGCTACATTATTTCTTTGTGGGGATGGGATGTTTTGCCACCCGTAATTTTCCGGTTTTCCCATAATAGAAATTTTTTGGAGGAATGAACATGGCAGCAGAAATAACAACAAAAAACGGATATTCCTTTGAGGTTTTCCCACCGAAAAAGGACGATGGATTCCCGAAGGCATACGAGGTTCTGGACGCGCTGGCGGCACTCTTTCCGGACTTTATCAGTGTCACTTACGGCGCGGGCGGCAGCCGCTCCAAAAGCACGTTGGAACTGGCTTCCTATATCCAGAATACACTCCACATCGACGCGCTGGCACATATGACATGCGTCGGGTGCCGGAAGGAGACACTGCTAACACTATGCCGGCAGTTAAAGGAAAACCATGTGAAACACATCCTCGCCCTGCGCGGCGACCGCCCGAAGAACATGTCGGATGCCCAGTTTGCAGGGCGGGATTTCGCATACGCAAACGATATGATCTCATTTCTGAAGGCACATACTGACTTTTCCATTGCTGCGGCCTGCTACCCGGAAAAACATTTCGAGAGCCTTTGCATGGAATCCGACCTGGACAACCTAAAGAAAAAACAGGAGGCGGGCGCTTCCTTCCTGATCACACAGATGTTCTTCGATAACAATGTTTTTTACACGTTCCGGGAAAAACTGGATAAAAAAGGAATTACGCTGCCCGTCCATGCGGGCATCATGCCGGTCACGTCCGCAAAGCAGCTTGGCACCACGGTATCCCTCTCCGGGGCAAGCATCCCGAACACCCTCGCACAGCTCTTTGCCACGTACAGCGATAACGGGGAGGACATGCGCAAGGCAGGGATTGATTATGCGGTACGCCAAATCATGGACCTGCGTGCAAACGGCGTGGAAAACATCCATTTATACACCATGAACAAGCCCCAGATGGCAGCGGAAATTGTAAATATGGTATGGTAAAGCAGTTGATTTTAAGAATGCCCCGGTATATAATCATAGTAATTCATACAAGGAGGTTTTGCACAATGAAAGCAAAAAAGATTTTAATGATTGCAGCCTGCTTTGCGGCACTGCTTACAAGCTGCGGAACCAGAGATGATACGGAGCCGGATTCCCCCCTGGCACCATCCGGCACCGCCGCAGGGAACGGCCAGCTTGCACCGTCAGGCACACCAACCCCGGATGCCGGCGGACTTCTTTCCATGGATGAGGCAACCGCGGTTGCCTGTCAGGATGCAGGAGTCTTAAAAGACGGGCTGGAAAGCCTGCACGCACGCCTTTCGGAGGGTGATGCCGGGAAAGAATATACGGTTGCATTTACAACACCGGAAAAATCCTACCAATACCGTATTGCGGCTTCGGACGGGATGATTTTAGAAAAAACCGTGGACACAATTGACCAAAATTCCGACATCAAACTTTCCTCATCACAGGAAACATTGCCGGGCGCACCGCAGGAAGATCTTACCACCACGCAGCCAACCACTACGCCGGGCGTGACTGCGCCTCCTGCGGCAACCTCCACGCCGGTTCCGACCCCGACCCCTGCACCGACCTCCACGCCAAAACCAACACAGGCGGCACCGGACAAAACCGGGAACATTACGCAGGATGAGGCGGTGGAAATTGCCAGGAAGGACGCGGGCGTTTCCCAAAATGACCTTTGCAACTTAAAAGTAAAGCTGGACTACGAGGATGGCGTGCAGGTTTATGACATTGAATTCGATGCCGGAAGCCGGGAATATGAGTATGAGGTTGCCGTTTTAGGCGGAAAAATCCTAAAAAGAGAATCCGAGCCACTCGATTCCATCCCTTCCTCCGCCCAGCCAGGCACTGCGCAGGACGGTGGGATCACACAGGAGGAAGCCGTGGCAATCGCTTTGCGCGATGCGGACGTTTCCGCGTCAGAAGCTTTGCGCCTTACGGTAAAACTTGACGAGGAAGACGGGATCTCCGTTTACGAAATCGATTTCGATACGCTGGACAAGGAATACGATTATGAGATTTCCGCCTCCGACGGGAAAATCCTGAAAAGGGATATGGAATTGGCCGACGATGCCCCTGCAGGCACTTCTGCAACGTCCGGAACCACCACAGCCGACGGGATTATCACGCAGGATGCCGCATTGGAATTGGCAAAAGCGGACGCAGGCATTTCCGGGGCGGAAATTTTTGATCTGGAAGCCAAACTTGATTACGACGATGGCATCTGGCAGTACGAAATTGGATTTTGCTGCGGGGACTATGAATACGAATATGATATCTGTGCTTCCGACGGGAGAATTCTGAAAAAAGACTGTGATGACTGTTATGACCACTGGCATTCATCCAGCCACCACAACTAGAAATATAAAGGAGGGGACCGCCGCAACATGCGGTTTCCCCTCCCTTTCTCCTTCCCCCATTTCCATACTTTAGAAACCGCACCCGCCGCAAGGCAGCGCAGGCCTCATCATTTCCCTTCAATCCTCAGGTCCCCCGAGGTGGTGTCCACATCATATTCTTTTGCCCCGTCGCCAAAAATATAATCATCCCCACTCTTTTTCATCGGAAGCACACTGTCCACCGACCCGCTCACCGAATCCCAGTGGACCGTAAAACCCGCATCCTTTGGCAGGCAGAGCACCACGTCACCGGAAACGGTATCCACCGAAAGCCCGCCGAATGCCTCCTGCGCCGCAACCCGGATATCTCCGCTCGTGGAATCAAGATCCAGCTTTCCCGCACCGCGCACGGAAAGATCAACATCGCCCGAAACCGTATCCGCCGAAACCTCGTTTGGGGCTTCCTGCACCGAAACCTTGATTTCCCCGCTTGTGGAGTCAAGCTCGATTTTTTCTGCCGCCACAAGCTCAAACTCCATATCACCGGAAACCGTATCCGCCGAAAAACTTTTCAGCGCGCCGCTGACCTTTGCTTTCATCTGTCCGGAAGTTGTACCAAACGCGGCACTTTCCA
>CAYMGZ010000009.1:13522-20693 GCA_964390095.1 uncultured Lachnospiraceae bacterium
ACCGTATCCACCACTGCGGTATCCGCCGTAATCGCACCAACTTCCACATTCGCCGACACCGAATCCACCGCAAGTTTTTCCAACCCCATCCCTTCCGGCAGCCATACCGTCAGTTCCTTATTAAGCTTCGAAAAATTGAACCTCCCGGATTTTGCAAATTTCACCCGCAGGGTATCCCCATCCACCAGATAATACATTGTCGTAGTATCATCCAGTTTCTTATTCGCCGTTTCCGAGATCACCACCGTATCTTCGGAATGATATGCGATATTGACTTCGCCGTTCACCCAGCCAATGTCAACCGCCGCGATCCCTTCCGCCGCCAGTTCCGCATTCCCCATCGTGTATTTGTCCGCATCATCATAAACAAACGTGGACATCCCAAAAAAACCCGGTGCATTGCATCCCCCCAGAAGCAAACTCCCACCCATACATAACATTCCACACAGCATCCTTTTTTTCATCGCAAACCCCTTTCCTGACCATGCAAGATCCGCCATCCCCACCGGCAGGGTCTGGCATTTTAACGGTTCCGGGCACACTAAAAAGTCCGTTCCAGCCCCATTGTAACATAATAGAGGGGTGATTACATTACAATATCATTAGAATCATATAAGAAATCACCGTTATCCACCGCAAAACGCAAGGAAGGGGCAAAGCCACCGTATGCCTTGCCCCTTTTGTTCAATTCTTTATGAAATCATAAAACCCACACGGTTTCTGCCACCAATCCCTTTACGGTATGGCATCTACCCCTGTCACGATAAACCCAAGCACCTGCTTCTTCCATGCCGTAAGCTGCTCCAGCTCCCGCTCAATCTGAGTGTAGGTGCTCTTCTCCTGCCCTTCCACAAGCACAACATAATCCGCATCCATCACTGCGGACACTGCGGATGGGTTCGTTAAGATATTCGGGACACTGCTGACGGAATAACCACCCTTCCACTGCATGGAAGACAAAAGCTTTTCAATCTCATCCTGTGCAACATTCCCCGTGAAAGCAAGCTTGACCGCAGGACGCGCGTCCCTGCCCTCTGCCGCCTCGCTTCCCGCACGCGCCGTAAGCTCCGCCGCAACACTCTGCGCCGCCACCTTTGCCAGTTCCCCGGCTTCGCTCTCCTTTAACAACAATCCGCCCATCTTCGCAAACATCCGGTCAAACCCGACCCAGACACGTTTCCCATGTACCTTTGGCAGCTGAGCGATCACACGCAGACCAAAACGGTTCTTTAAATCCTTCGCATCCTGCACCTTGTCCGACATGATATAGCGGAACGCAATATACACCGCCGCAAGCACCGCGCCAATGATAAAGCCAATGATCATCATCTTAATGGAATTTTTAACAATCCTTGAAACGGTGTAGTCCTTCTGCGGCCCCGGCGAAATCTCCCACTCCGTATAAGCTTCCGACTTCTCCTGCATCCGGATATTTAGGTCCAGCATATACTGCTGGTTTGATTTCTGCCACTCGTCCAGATCAAGGTTGACTGCCTCATAAACCGACTGGTTCACCGCATTCAGCTCATGCTCCCCGATCGCCTGAACAATCTCCGGCTTCTTTGCATTAATCCCCTCAAGCGCATACATCAAAATTTCATCACACGACTGTGCATCCACATTGCGCACACTCAAATTCACCATGCGGTTGTCATAATCCGCCGAAACCGTAAGCACTTCCTTTAAATACCGCAGTTCCAACGGCTGTGCCATATGGCTCATGATATACTGGTACATATCCCCATCCACCATGTATGTAATATAGGAACGCAGGATACGGTTGGACAAATCCGGGTTCTGGTATACCGAATCCGGGATGATCTGGTAATCCGTTGAAATATAAAGCTGCAGGGAAGCGTTGAACTCGCGGAACGGGTTAATCTTCATCAGGACGGAGCTCGCATTGTAAGTTTCCCTCTCTGCGCGCGTCTCCTCCAAATTTGCGATCTCATGTTCCAGCGTCTCGCCAATCGCCTCAAACGCCGCCAATTCACGCACATAATTTTCCTCTGCCTTTTGCAGGTACTCCGGGTCGGAAATCTTGATCCGCTTCATCACAAAATTTCCCCCACCCACAATGACCGCAATCACCATTGCAATCACAAAAATTTTCCGCCAATCACGGAAAACACGGTAAAATACTTTCCCGAGACTGATTTCCTGCTCATAATTCTGCTCGTTCATACTTTTTTACTCCTCCTTGTCCTTCATGTAAAAGTAAAAATGTGCAAGCCACAAAAAATAGTTGAAGACTTACACACCCTATTTTCCTTCATCCGATATAGCACTTTTACATAAACAATCCTGCAATTTTGCATCTGAAATGTCCTTTCAAGACACACATCTGTTCTTTTTGTTACTATCCGAAGTTATTATAAAATATGTGGGGCAGAATGTCAATATACTTTTTCTTTGAGTATTTGCAATTTTCCATAAGAATTAAGTTGGTACACCATCACACTGGCTCATAAAACGTATCCGGATGTTCCGGGTCAAAGATTTCATTTGCCCACATCACGGTTACAAGGTTCTCTGTTTTTGACAAATTGATAATATTATGGGAATATCCGGGCAGCATATGGACCGCCTGGATTTTCTCCCCGCTGACCTCAAACTCCAACACCTCATCCGTGCCGACCTTCCGCTCCTGAATCAGGGCATGGCCGGAAACGACAATGAATAATTCCCACTTCGTATTATGCCAGTGCTGTCCCTTTGTACTCCCCGGCCTGCTAATGTTCACAGAAAACTGCCCATGATCCGGGGTCTTAAGCAGCTCGGTAAACACCCCCCTCTCATCCCCCTGCGTTTTCAAGTCAAACACCACTTTTTCCCTCGGCAGGTAGCTCAAATACATAGAATACAATTTCTTTTCCAAACTCCCGTCCGGCATTGCAGGAAGCATCAGAGTCCGTGGCTGGTCATGGAATTTACAAAGCAGGCG
Organism: uncultured Lachnospiraceae bacterium; assembly: GCA_964390095.1. Classification (GTDB taxonomy): domain Bacteria; phylum Bacillota; class Clostridia; order Lachnospirales; family Lachnospiraceae; genus RGIG4057. The sequence goes on from CAYMGZ010000009.1 coordinate 16,467, forward strand.
GACAATCTCCCCCAATGTGGCCTTGTGGGTCACCGCCGCCCCACAATACTTCCCACCTTCGCACCACCTCGGGGTCAGGCCATCATACATGGTCCCACCAATTACCTCCCCGGCCTCCGGGTAGTCGCAACGGTGCTCCCGCCCTTCCACCGCATCGTACATCTCTTCCATCAGGTCATCAATAAAAAGCAGCTCCAATTCCACGGAAGGATCATGCACCGTTATGGGGAGGTCATTCGCAATGTTGTAACAGAACGTGCCCACCGCACTGTTATAGTTCGGGCGCACCCACTTGCCAACCAGGTTCGGGAAACGGTATACCAAAACCTTTGCACCACTCTCCTGCCCATACCGGAAAAACAGCTCCTCCCCCGCCCTCTTGCTCAGGCCATATTCCGATGCCCCAAACCGCCCGGCAAGACTTGCCTGCACGCTGCCAGCAAGCATAACCGGTGCCCGGTTCCCATATTTTTTCAACGTTCCCAGAAGCACTGAAGTAAACCCAAAATTTCCTTTCTGGAACTCTTCCGGGTTTTCCGGCCGATTAACCCCTGCCAGATGGAACACGAAATCCGCCCCCCTGCAATATTCATCCAGTTCCCCCGATGTGGAGGAACGGTCATATTCGTATATTTCCCCGATGGAAATCCCAGGCCTTGTCCTGTTTTTGCCATCCCGGATATTTTTTAGGTTTTCCACAAGGTTGCGGCCCACAAACCCTGCCGCCCCCGTCACAAGTATATTCATAACATCCCCCTGCTCTCACTGTAATCCCTGCCCAGCACCAACCCACATCCATTGTCGCAAGTACATCCGCAACGTCCCCCGCTCTTACAACCCCTTGCGCCATACCATCTTATCCACCACGCCCGTATACCCCTGGATGATCCGCACCACCTTATCCGACACATCCCCATCCATATAATCCGGCACCGGAGTGCCAAATGCCCCGCTTTCCTTCAATCCCACCGCCATTTCCACGGCCTGCAGCAGCCCTCTTCCATCGATCCCCGCCAAAATAAAGCATCCCTTATCCACCGCCTCCGGCCGCTCCGTGCTCGTGCGGATACACACCGCCGGGAACGGATGCCCCACCGAGGTAAAAAAACTGCTCTCCTCCGGCAATGTCCCCGAATCGGACACCACGGCAAAGGCATTCATCTGCAGGCAATTATAATCATGGAACCCCAGCGGCTCATGCGCAATGACCCTCGCATCCAGCGCAAACCCACTTTCCCCCAAGTGCTTCCTTGCGCGCGGATGGCAGGAATAAAGGACCGGCATATCGTATTTCTCCGCCAGCTGGTTGACCGCCGAGAACAGGGAATAAAAATTTGCCCCGGTGTCAATATTTTCCTCCCGGTGCGCGGACAGCAAAAAATACTTCCCCTTGGTAAGCCCAAGCCTTATATGGATGTCAGAGTCCTCAATCTTTGCCAGATTCCCACGCAGCACCTCCGCCATCGGCGAACCTGTCACAAAAGTACGCTCCGGTGGCAACCCGCACTCCGCCAGATACCTGCGCGCATGCTCCGAATACGCCAAATTCACATCCGAGATAATATCCACGATCCTCCGGTTCGTCTCCTCCGGCAGGCACTCATCCTTGCAGCGGTTTCCCGCCTCCATATGGAAAACCGGGATATGCAGACGCTTCGCGCCAATCACGGAAAGGCATGAGTTCGTATCGCCAAGGACAAGCACCGCATCCGGCTTCATTTCCGCCATCAGGCGGTAAGACTTCGCAATAATGTTGCCGACCGTCTCCCCCAGGTCCCCCCCAACCGCGTCAAGACAGATGTCCGGCGGCGCAAGGGAAAGGTCATGGAAAAATATCCCATTCAGTGTGTAATCATAATTCTGCCCGGTGTGGACTAAGATCGTATCAAAATAAACCCGGCATTTTTTAATCACCTCGGAAAGGCGGATAATTTCCGGCCGGGTACCAACAATGATAAAAAGTTTAAGTTTACCGTTGTTCTGAAAGGAAATGGCTGTTCCCATTTTGGTCTTCTCCTTATAAATTATTAGTAAGTTTTTAACTTGCATACAGGTCGGCAATGACCCTATCCATTGCCCGATAAATCAAAACCTATATTTCCCCTTCTTTCAGCGCCTCCCGCACATAGTCCGCCGTAAGTATCTTTTCCACCGTCCCCGCCACATCAAGTCTCCTTGTATTATGGCTGGTATAGGACTCATCCGCCTCCGTATGTACCTCGCCCCGCACCACGAACTTGTCATAATTTAGGTCGCGGCTGTCCGCGGCAACACGGAAATAATCCCCCATATCCTCCGCCCGCAGGCGCTCCTCGCGGGTCATCAATGTCTCGTACAGCTTCTCCCCGTGCCTCGTGCCAATGATGTTCATCCCCGTGTCACCAAACAGCTGCTGCACCGCCCGCGCCAGGTTCCCGATCGTAGCGGCATCCGCTTTCTGGATAAACAAATCTCCCGGATTCGCATGTTCAAACGCGAACTTCACCAGACCCACCGCCTCATCCAGATTCATCAAAAAACGCGTCATGTTCGGGTCGGTGACCGTCACCGGGTTTCCCGCCCGGATCTGGTCAATAAAAAGCGGGATCACCGACCCACGGCTGCACATCACATTCCCGTAACGTGTACAGCAGATCACCGTGCCGCCGCGCTCCGCCGCCACGCGCGCATTTGCGTAAATCACATGCTCCATCATCGCCTTGGAAATCCCCATCGCGTTGATCGGGTACGCCGCCTTATCCGTCGAAAGGCAGACCACGCGCTTCACACCCGCCTCAACCGCCGCATGGAGCATATTGTCCGTGCCCTCCACATTCGTGCGCACCGCCTCCAGCGGGAAAAACTCGCACGATGGAACCTGCTTTAACGCGGCGGCATGGAACACATAATCCACGCCCCACATTGCATCCTTGATGGACTGGGCGTTGCGGACATTGCCGATGTAGAATTTCACTTTGTTTGCATACTCCGGATAACGGACTTGGAGGTCGTGCCGCATATCATCCTGCTTTTTCTCATCGCGGGAGAAAATGCGGATCTCGCCAATGTCGGTTGGCAGAAAATGCTTTAAGACGGTGTTGCCGAACGAGCCGGTACCGCCGGTAATCATCAGGGTTGCCCCACTGTATACACTCATATTTTCCCTCTTTTCTGTAAAGATATTGTCATAAAAAAACTTTCCACGAACACATATTGCCCCAAAATACACAGCACGGAAATTCCACAAGCCCCTTATCTTACCAACACTTCTGTGTTGTATATCCTGCACAAAAACCAAGCAAACTTTTCTCCATGCAAAAAATCCCCTTCTTTCTTGCTTTCCCCTTCCAAAGATGCTATACTAAGCCCATGGCACTATCCGCCATCATTCTTTTTATCATCCGCCGCTCCCCGGCCATAATTCCAGATTTTCTGATCCCTCCCCCCTTTTGCCATTCCATTTTAAAATCGGGCGAAAAAACCGGGGAATTACTGCAAACACGCAGAACGTAATCGCTTTCACGCCGCGCTTTGTGCCCGCGTGTCAATTGCCACAAATCCGCTTATACACAAAACCGCGAGCTGCGGTTACCGTCAAGAACCCATCCTGACCACAGACCCACTCACGTACCGGATGATACCTCCTTTTATTCCAGCTACTACATGCTGAACGAAGTCACACATAAAAAATATAGTGACAATCTGCGCCTGTCTGTGTTACAATTAAGGCAGGCAACTAACGCCACGGAGGAAGACAGGGTCTGGCATCTTGACCTCTGGGCACAGTTTTTCAAGGCAAGCACATGGGAGGAGGTTTTTATGGTTGCAGAGAAGGACCCATATATCACAAACGCAGCAAAGACACTCTACCGCGCATCTGCGGACGAACGTGTCCGCGCCCTGTGTGAGGGCAGGGAGCGGGGTGAGCTGACCATGCGGACATTGCAGCTTGAGGCAAAACAAATGTTAGAGCAACAGTTACAGGAACAGCAACAGTTACAACAGCAGTTACAGCAACAGTTACAGCAGCAAAAACAACAACACGAGGAAGAAACTGCTGCATTACGGCAACAGCAGAACGCAACAGAGGAAATATTACGGCAGCAACAGGAGGAAAATGCCCGCCTGCGCGCGGAATTAGATGTTTTAAAGCAGCAGCGTAAATAATATGGCACGATCCCATCATAATACACTCATCAAAAAAATACCACTAAATATCATTCCAAAAACCACCTTGTGGCACAGGCG
>CAYMGZ010000010.1:0-20518 GCA_964390095.1 uncultured Lachnospiraceae bacterium
ATTTTGGGCTGTTGAACAATGAGGTTGCCGAAAATGGCGAGGCCTCGGTCTGGAACCTGTTTCTTGCGAGTGGGTATTTAAAGGTGGAGCGTGGGCCAGATGAAATCGGGTTGGATTACGATGAATATGACTTGAAAATTACAAACATGGAAGTAACGCGGATGTTCCGGCGGATGATCCATCGGTGGTTCAGCCCGATGGAAAAATACAACGAATTTATCAAGTCACTTCTTGCAGATGATATTGACGGGATGAACCGATATATGAACGATGTTGCCATCGCGACATTTTCATCGTTTGATTCCGGGAAAAGACCGTCCGGGTATGCGGAGCCGGAGAGGTTTTACCATGGGTTTGTTTTGGGGTTGACGGTGGATATGGCAGACCGGTATGTTGTTACTTCAAACCGGGAGAGCGGTTATGGCCGGTATGATGTGATGTTTACACCGAAGAAGGACAAGGGGCTGCCTGCCATAATTATGGAGTTTAAAGTGCATGACCCGGAAAAGGAAAAGAATCTGGGGGCAACCGTTTTGTCGGCATTGCAGCAGATTGAGGCGAAAGAATATGTCACGGTTTTGCTTGCAGAGGGATTTCCTAAAGGGGACATCCGGGCATATGGTTTTGCTTTTGAGGGGAAGAAAGTCCGGATTGATGGAGGGAATTTGCAGATGGTGGAGGGGATCATAAAAAAGGCAGCAAAGAATCCGGCGGCGGGGAGGAAACTAAGGGAGTGATTGCAGGGAAAACCTCGTCGGGCTGTAGTTGGCAGCTTTTTTCTAAAAATTCAAAAAAATACTTGCAATTTCCAAACCGCTGTGTTAGAATAAGGGCGTTAGGTAGGAAAATCATCCTGACACAATGCCGCAGTGGCGGAATGGCAGACGCAGCAGACTCAAAATCTGCCGGGGGCAACTCCGTGCGGGTTCAAGTCCCGCCTGCGGCATCAGAGGGCGCGAGACCGAACGGTGGTGGTTCGGGTTTCGCGCCGTTTTGTGTATATAGGATAAGTTTTCAGATTATCAGACAGAAGGTTAAGTTTGTCAATATTTTAAGAAAGAGAGTGATTTGTTATGCCAAACTATGGTGATTCATCTACTTTTTCCACGGCTTCCGGGAGAAACTTAAATTATGTTGTTCTACAGGTTACATTAAAAGAAAAATTTTTTGGCACGGGTTCCGGAAATTTGGTTGAACTGGAAGATGCCATTAACGAACAGGCTGAAAAAGGCTATCGGTTACATACGATTACGACGACCAATGGCGGGAGCAAGGGGTTCGGGGGTGGTGACCGCATCCAGGCTACCATGGTGTTTGAGAAAATCATCTAATTCCTGATTCCTGATTTGACCAGAGATCCATACAGTTACCCGGTTAAGGGGGCGCGGAGCTGAACAGCGTGGTTCAGGTTTCGCGCCGTTTTTCGGTTATTTCTTTTTCTTGTAATGGAACATGATATAAAAAGGGCAATGGAATTCGGCAAGTGTAATGTTAAGTTCCTGGCACAGGGCCTCGACAATACAATAATCCGGCATACATTTCCCCGTTTCCCATTTGGAGATTGTCTTATTGGAAACCCCGATCTTTTCCGCCAGCCCTTCCTGGGTTAAGTTTTTTTCCTTCCGTTTTTGGGCGATGAACTTCCCGACGGTGGCCTGATCCATTTTTCATTCCCCTTTCTTCTTTTCTTTTTTGTCCCTGCTTTGTCCAAAAAGCATCATTGCCTCATTGCGTCTTTACACTTTACATTTTACTGATTTCCGGGGAAAATTACACCCCCTAAAAAGCGAATCTGCGTGGAATCCTGCGATTTTACAAAAGAACCGCGATGATTTTCCCACATCTTTACAAACCCCTGCATCCGTGATATAATTTTACATAAATCACAAGGAGGTACCAAACATACTATGGGAAACATACTCGAACAGATGGCGGACCCGGTTTCGCGGGGGTTCCGTGAGGCGTTAAAATATTCTTCCGTCACAACGGTATTGGACAAGTTCTGCAACGTGGAACTTGCACTGTTTAATAAATATGGAACGGCAGCGGATGGGGGGATCACCTTAGAGCACCCGGAAGGGATCAGGAAATATGTGCTTGCGTTGGAAAAGGAATGGTTTGGCACTTCCGGCATCAAGGTGGAGGATGCACCGCTTCATGGCAGTGAGGTGGCGGATTTTGTCCGGTCATTTTCTTTTTCCGGCACGAAGGAGCAGACGGTCCTGACTTACCATGGTGCGCCCCTTACATGTGGGATTTACCTGCGGCAGCCACGCGGGAACAGCATACAGATGCAGTTACAGATGATGCCCGAAACATCTTTTTTATTACAGCATTATTTTAATATATACCCGGCGGAAGGGTTTTTGATTTCTTTTGCACGGGAGGATGGCGTGCGGGTTTCGTTTTGCCCGGAGAGCAAGGATGGCAAGAAAGGCTGCGGCGATGTGTATGTGTACGCGTCTGACGGCGGAAGGATCTGCCGCGCCCCGCTTGTGGATTATGTGCCAACGGCAAAGATTGTGTTAGAGCTGTTCCGTGGATAGCGGCAGGGGGGAGGTGGCGGGATGCAGTGCAGTCAGGCGCAGCCGCTCATAATTCCATATCTGGATGATGTAAAGCGCAGGCAGGAGAAAAAGCCTGAGCTTTTTCCGCTTGACAAAAAAGCAGAATTTGCCCGCCATGTCTGTTCCTGCCCGCAGTGCCACGATGAGCTGGAATGTTATCTGATTGTCTATGTGGCAACGGACGTGCTGAATGACAAGGACATCCCAAGCAATTACAAGGTTGCGGTGGATGAGCTTTTGGAGGATACGAAATGGGAGGTGGCGCGGGCGCAGCGCCAGGCGCGCACGGGTCGGTTCCGCCTGATCGCGATCCTTATGATGCTTGCGGTCGCGTTAAGCTTGAGTGTCGGGCGCTCTGCGGTCCTGCCGGAACCGGAGGAGATCACACCGCGCACGGATGGTTTTTACCTTGGCGATTTAGGGCTTCCGGAGGAGATTGATTTTGTGGACCGTGCGATCGCCGCCTACCATGACCGTGCATGGGATTTTGCGTTCAGCCAGCGCCTGCGCGCGGAACAGGTGGATAGACTTTGGCGCAGTGATGTAAAGATCATGTCCGCCATGCGCCCGAATGCCACGCTAGATTATGTCCTGCCAACGAGCTTTTTGTTTTCCGAGGGATCATTTTCGGCAAGGCTGGAGGCGGCAAAGTGGCCGGAGATTGTCTACCAGCCGACCTTAACCTTAACAGCTTTCCCGCACGCGAAAAAAGCGGGGGATGGCAGGGAGTGACTTTGAAAATGGATGCCGCTTACGCGGTAGGACGGGAGGGAAGATGGAGGATTATTTTCTTGTAATCGATGGGTCAAGTCTGCTGACGACACAGTTTTTTGGAAACCTTCCGCGCGAAATCGTATTCGCAAAGACGATGGAGGAAAAGGAAGTGTATTTCCCGCGCATCATGCAGACTTCAAAAGGGGTTTACACCAATGCGGTGTATGGCTTTATGCGTGTGCTGTTAAAAATATTGAAGGAGCAACGGCCTGCCTACCTTGCGGTTGCGTGGGATGTCAGCCGCAACACGTTCCGCCGGGAGCTTTACCCGGATTACAAGGGCAACCGGGGGGAGACGATGAAGCCGTTAAAGGATCAGTTCATCCTCTGCCAGCAGCTCTTAAAGCAGATGAATGTCATGCAGTTTATGGATGAGCGCTACGAGGCGGACGATTTTACGGGAACGCTTGTGAGTATGTTTGAGGGGCAGGTTCCGGTGCGCATCATGACGAAGGACCGCGACTACCTGCAGCTGGTGTCCGAGCACACGCAGCTCTGGATGATCCACCCGACGGCAAAGAAGACGGAAGAATTGTATGAAAAATACAATATGCGCCAGAAAGATTGCCATGTGCCGGACCGAACGTTCCCGTTTACGCCGGAGCTTGTCGAAAAGGAATTCGGTGTGAAGCCGGAGTCGGTAAATTCGCTGAAGGGTCTGGAGGGTGACCCTTCCGATAACATCAAGGGCGTGCCGGGGATCGGGGAGATGACGGCGGTGGCGCTGATCCATGAATATGGTTCGGTGGAACACCTTTACGAGGTACTTAAGGCGGCGGACGAGAAGGGGCAGAAGGCACTGGCCAAGGATTGGAAGGAACGCCTTGGGATCAAGCGCTCACCGCTTGGGCCGTTGCTGAAAACAAGCGATGTGGACCTGGTCGGGGAACGTGCCGCCATGCTCTCTAAGACGCTTGCGACGATCAAACGGGATATCCCTCTTGATGTCAAACTGGAGGATTTGCGCCTTGCCATCGATGAGGAGGCGGCGCTGCGGGAATTTTCGAATTTGGAATTCCGCTCGCTGAAATTTGAGAAACCGGAGGAGGAGGCGGATTTTGTCCCGGCCACGGAAAATCCTTTTGACGGGGATGGCTTTGTGGCCGCCGGGGATCTGAACCCGTTTGGGGATGGGGCAAAAAGTCCGTTTGGGGTGGCGGGGAGTTCCCGTGGAAAAAAGGATGCCTCTTTTGATTTTGCAGCGATGATGAACCCGCCTGTCCTGGATGGGGAAGCAGTGTCACCGGTTTCGCAGGCTGAACCGGGGAATGGGATGGGAAAAGCCCCGTCCGTCTTGCAGGCTGAACCGGGAAACAAAATGGAAAAAGATGGAAAAAACGGCGGGGACAGCGAGGACGAAGCCCGTGCCGCGGCGGAAAAGATCGTTTTCCCGGCATACACGGAGCCGACGGACCTTGTACATGCGGATGGCCTGCCACAGGAGTTGCTTTCCGGGAAAGTCTTGGTATTTTCTGTTTTTTCCGGGGAAGGGGGGCAGCTTCATGTCGCCCTGCAAAATGCGGGGGATAAGATATATTTTGTGGCACCTTCCATGGAAGATTTTTCCGGCTATCTCGCCGAGGCGGTGAAGCGGGGCGTGCGCCTTGCCACGCTGGGGCTGAAGGAACAGCTAAAATGCCTTGATGCCGTGCGGATGCGGGAGATTGCGCTTTCTGGCGGGCTGCTGGATGTAGAGCTTATGGCATATCTGAAAAACCCGCTGGCAGGTGCTTATACCTACCATGATTTGGCAAAGGACTACTACGGGATCTCGCTGCCACAGGAGAAGGAGTTGTTTAAAAAGCTGACCCCGGTGGAGGTGATGCTTTCCGGGGGGCCTTTTGTGGAAAAATACTTGCTGCTGCGGTCCAATATGGCATTCTTGCTTGCGGACGGGCTGCTTTTGTGGCTTTCGCTTCGGGGGAACACCGACCTTTATTTTGAACTTGAACTGCCGCTGATTTTTACGCTTTACGCGATGCAGGAGCGGGGCATCCTTGTAAAAAAGGAGGAGCTTGCGGATTACGCCGAGAAGCTCGGCGGGCGCATCGGGGTACTGGAGAAGGAGATTTATGCCGACGCAGGGGAGGAGTTTAACATCAATTCGACAAAACAGCTTGGCGTGGTCTTGTTTGAGAAACTGGGGCTTCCCGGCGGGAAAAAGACAAAAACAGGGTATTCGACGGCGGCGGATGTGCTGGAGCGCCTTGCGGACAAACATCCGGTGGTTGCAAAGATATTGGAGTACCGCCAGCTTGCGAAGCTGAAATCAACCTACGCCGACGGCCTGGCGGTGTTTATCGCGCAGGACGGAAGGATCCACAGCACGTTTCACCAGACGATCACGGCGACCGGCCGCATCAGCAGCACCGACCCGAACCTACAGAACATCCCGGTCCGCATGGAAGCCGGGCGGCTTTTGCGCAAGGTATTTATCCCGCAGGACGGCTTTGTGTTCCTGGATGCGGATTACTCGCAGATTGAGCTGCGCGTCCTGGCGCATATGTCGGAGGATGCGCAACTGATCGCGGCGTACAACAAAGAGCAGGACATCCACCGCATCACGGCATCGGAGGTGTTCCACACGCCGTTTGAGGAAGTGACGAAGGAGCAGAGAAGCCGGGCGAAAGCGGTCAATTTCGGGATTGTGTACGGCATCAGTGCCTTCGGGCTTGGGCAGGGCTTAAATATCTCGCAGCATGAGGCGGAGGAATACCAGAAAAAATATTTTGAGACTTATCCCGGCGTGCGCGAGTTTATGGACCGCCTTGTTAGGACGGCGCGGGAGAGCGGGGAAGCGAAAACGATTTTTGGGCGGATCCGGCCGCTCCCGGATATTTCCGGGACCAACCATGTCAAGCGCGCGGCAGAAGAACGTGTCGCGATGAATTCGCCGATCCAGGGAACGGCGGCGGATATCATGAAGCGCGCGATGCTGCGCGTGGACCGCAGGCTGGTGGAAGGGGGGTTCCGTTCGCGCCTGCTTTTGCAGATCCATGATGAATTGCTTGTGGAGACGGCGCAAGATGAAGTGGATGAGGTGCGCCGGATCCTCGTGGAGGAGATGGAGGGTGCGGCGAAGCTTTCCGTGCCGCTGAAGGCTTGTGCGAAAGAGGGGGATAACTGGCTTTCGGCGCATTGATTCCGGATGCTTGGGTGCCTTTATTGCCCCGGTTCATACCGGGGCATGCGGGCATTGGCGGGATGTGTATAAAAACAGCGCGGCGTGTAGGCGCAGGAAAAAAGGGGGGAATCCATGGGTAAGATCATCGGGCTGACGGGCGGTGTCGGCTGCGGGAAATCGACCGTTGTGGCGCTTTTACAGAAACATTACCGTTGTAAGGCAATCCTGACGGACGAGGTTTCAAGGGAGCAGATGCAGCCCGGTGGCATTGTGTATGCGCGGGTGCTGGAAGAATTTGGAAATGAAATTTTATCGGCGGATGGCACCATCGACCGGCGCTTGCTCGCGGCAACCGTTTTTTCGGACGGGGAAAAACTTGCGAAGCTGAATGCGCTGACGCATCCGGCCGTGACGGAATATGTCTTGGAACAGGTGGGGCTGGAAAGGCGGGAGAACCGCTATGAGCTTTTGGTGATTGAGACGGCGCTTTTGATTGAAGGCGGGTATGACCGTTTCTGCGATGAGGTATGGTATGTGTATGCGCCGGAGGCGCAGCGCAGGAAACGCCTGAAAGAAAGCCGTGGGTATCCGGACGGAAAAATCGATGCATTAATAAAGCTCCAGAAGACGGAGGAGGAATTTTTTGCGGCGGCGACCCATGTGGTCGAAAACTGTGACGAAACAACAGAAACCGAACTTTTTCGCCGCATAAAAGAAATTTTATAGGATTTTTCAGAAAATAGTAGAAATAATGTACGATTTGTGATAAGATAGGGGGTATAAATTACCTTGGAGGCAGGTTATGGATACAAGAAAAATACCGGATCAGCTGGTTTTTGGTCTTGATATAGGAACGAGGAGCATTGTCGGGACAGTTGGATATAAGCCTAATGTGGACAATTTTATTGTGGCGGCACAGAGTGTGCGTTACCATGAAACCCGCGCGATGATGGATGGACAGATCCATGACATATCAAAGGTTGCCGAGACAATATCGGAAGTGCGCCGGGAATTGGAGCGCCAGCTTGGCCGGAAACTGACAAGGGTCTGTATCGCGGCGGCAGGGCGTGTGTTAAAGACCGTGACGGTGCATGTCGAGGAAAATTTTGGGGATGAGAATTTCCAGGATGAGGTCATCAACGCCGAGACGATCCACGCGCTTGAGATGATCGGGGTGGAGAAGGCATATGAGATCATAAGACAGGAAACACGGGATGAGAATATTGATTTTTACTGTGTTGGCTATACGGTAGTGCATTATTATCTGAACGGCAATATGATCACCAACCTGGAGGGGCACCGCGGGAGCAAGATCGCGGCCAAAGTCCTGGCGACTTTCCTCCCGCAGGAGGTCATCGACGGGCTTTACGCGGCGACGGAGCGGGCAGGGCTTGAAGTGGATAACCTGACCCTTGAGCCGATCGCGGCAATCAATGTGGCGATCCCGGAAAAATTCCGGCTGTTAAATATTGCCCTCGTGGATGTTGGCGCAGGCACTTCGGATATCTGTATCACAAAGGAGGGAACGATTGTTGCCTACGGCATGATCCCGATGGCGGGGGATGCGATCACGGATGTGATCGTGCAGGGGCATCTGGTGGATTTTGCGACGGCGGAGGAAATCAAGATTGATGCTTCCCTAAAGAAAGAGATCATAAACTATAAAGATATCATGGGGATTGCGGAGAAGACGACACCGGAGGAAGTGTATGGCGAGACGCAGGAAAAGGTGGATGAGATCACGGGGCTTGTTGCAAACAAAATCCTGGAACTTAACGGCGGGAAATCGGTCAGCGCGGTCTTTATCGTCGGCGGGGGAGGGAAGCTCCCGACTTTTCCGAAAAGCCTTGCCAAGTGCTTAAAACTCCCGCCGGAGCGTGTGGCACTGCGCGGGGAGGAAGTCCTTGGTGCGATTACGTTCCTTACGGATGTGAAAAAGGACCCGGTGCTTGTGACACCCATTGGCATCTGCTTAAATTACTATGAACAGAAAAATAATTTTATTTTTGTACAGGTAAATTCTGAGCGCGTAAAACTTTATGACAATAGCCGCCTGACCATTGTCGATGCGGCGCTCGCGGTCGGTTTCCCGAACGACGGGCTTTTCCCAAAGAGGGGCAGGGCGCTGGAGTTTTTCTTAAATGGAACGCGGCGCATGGTGCGCGGTGAGGAGGGCGAGGCGGCAAAAATTTTGCTCAACGATCGTCCTGCGGGGATTAACACGCCGATTGCGGCAGGCGATGTGATTGAGATTTCCGCTTCCACGGAGGGCGCACCGGCACAGTTGATGATCGGCGGCCTTGCGGAATACAAAAAAACAATTGAGTTTTTGGTGAACAAAAAGACAATCATCTGCCCGAAATTTGTCCGCGCGAACGGGGAGTTTGTGTCGGAATACTATGATATCCAGCCAGGTGACCGGTTGGAGATACAGGATTATTATACGGTGCGCCAACTTTTTGATTTTATGGATGTGATCTATCAGGAAGGGGTTTATGTAAACCATGTTCCGGCGGGGGAATCGGAAAGGGTCTATGATAAGTTCAGTGTCGATTATGATTTTTCAAAAGGCATTTCCGAGAGTTTTTCAGAGCAGCTTAAAAGAGTGCAGGGGGATGTAAGGGGAACGGAGGAAGAAAACGGGATGGCCTTAGAGGATGAAGGGGCGGTATGGGAAGAAGAACCCGCCGAAGAAAACAGCGCGCGGACAGAAGGCGCGGAAAAAGAAGAACAGTCCCCACAGGATGTCAGGATTACCGTAAATTCCACCCCGGTAGTATTGAAAGGCAAAGCGGAATACCGTGTTGTCGATATTTTGGACTTTTATGAATTTGATGTAAAAACGGCGCATGGAAGCCGGGTTGTGATCAAGGTGAATGGCAGTACCGCAGATTTTACGGTAAGGGTAACGCACGGGGATTTTGTGGAGCTTTACTGGGAAGAATAGTGATTGCGATGCTGGGGGACCAGGGTCGGGATAGGGATTACGATGGAAAACCAATTATCTGAAATGCAAAAAATAAGTTCAAGAGTCAATTGTATTCTGAGTATAGCGATACTTGGCTTTGCGGTCGGCGGTTTCATCTTGGATCACGAGAGTGCGGGGATCATATGGATCGGTCTGGACGCATTCCTGCTTATTTTGGATATTTTAATTGTAGTGGGGGCTTTAAACCAACACAGGAAAACTTGGGTTGTTGTGCGCAGCATTGAGCTTATTGTGGCATATATCATCATTTTTTTTGATAAACAAATGATGATCCAAGCAATCTGTGCGTTTATTTTGTTGCTTTTACTTTGGCAGTTTGTCTTTTCATTTGATTACGGCGATAATATTACAAAGGTCTTGACAATTGTTTCTTGGAGCATACCGGGTATTGTTATCCTGATCTTTAGCATTTTGTTGAAGAATTCGGACTTGATGAGTGTGTTCGATTCCTTTATCCTGATTGCGTGTGCGTGCGTGGTGGGTATTTTTATCTGTAATATTAGCATCAGTGAGATGGGGAAGCTTGAAAAAAAACTTTTTGCACAGTACCGCATGGTTGAGAATGTGAATGAGATGAACGAGGAACTGAAAAACCACCAGGAGAAAGTAAAGCGTGCGAATGAGGAGCTCGGTGTCCAGAAAATCAAGCTGGAATCTGCGTACAACCGCATTAACAGCGCGAACGCGGAGATGGTCTTACAGAATAAGATTATAAAAGCAATCACTTCCGTAATTGAGATTGAGAAGCTGCTTGCGATTATGACGAAATCACTCAAACAGGAACTTTCCCTAAGTTGCTGTGCAATCGTGCTTAGGAAGAATCCGCCGGAGATTGACGATGATATCTGCATGGCGGAATCCAATATGGGGCAGGCACAGGAAGAAGCACTTTGTGATCAGATACAAAAAGGTTGTCTTGGCAAATTATTGCTAAAAACAGATGGCTATGTGGATAACCAGATCCGAAGGGGGCGGTATGCTTTCCTTCCGGCACAGGAGGAGGGTTCGCTTTTGGTTCTTCCGATGGTAAGGGAAGGGGTGATGGTCGGCGGGCTTTTGGTGGTCCATGACCAGCCGGATTTCTTTGAGGAAAACCGTATGTTTTTTGATACGGTCATGTCACAATTCATGATTGCTCTTGACAATGCCGCGCTATATGCGAAGATGCAGCATATGGCGACGCACGATGCACTGACAGGGTTACATAACAGGGGACACTTAAACCTCTCGCTTGAGAAATTTTTAAATGATGCGGAACAAGGGAAAAAGCCGCTTTCGCTCGCGCTAATGGATATCGACCATTTCAAGAGGTTCAATGATACATACGGGCATCTTTTTGGTGACCTTGTGATCAAGTCGGTCGCAAACCAGGCGAAAACTGTCGCGAAGCAGAACGGCGGTTTTGCGGCAAGGTACGGTGGGGAGGAATTCGTTGTCGCTTTCCCTGGCAGGACGGTTGCGGAGTGCAGCCATTTTGTGGAACAGATACGCGCGGGTATTGATGCTTTACAGCTTGAATACGAGGGCGTTTATGTTATCGTGCATGTCAGTGTCGGCATCACAGGATATCCGGAATGCTGTGGGGATAAAAACCTGATCCTAAAGCATGCGGATGCCGCAATGTACTACTCAAAGGAACATGGCAGGAACCGTGTCACCATTGACAGCGAGGAAATTCTAAGGCAGGTAGGGTTGATGGCGGAAGGCATGTGAAACTCAAAAACAGCAGAATCCCGGACGGTGCCGGAAAAGAATTTCTGGGAGGGATTCTGCGGGACTCAAAACAGCAGAATCCCGGACGGTGCCGGAAAAGAATTTCCGGGAGGGATTCTGCGGAACTCAAAACAGCATACGCCCGTACAGTGCCGGAATAAAAATTCTGGGAGCCTGCGGACAGAATTTTTATTCCTAGGTTATTGGTACTGGGAGGGCGTATGCGGAACTCAAAACAGCAGAATCCCGGACGGTGCCGGGAAAGAATTTCTGGGAGCCTGCGGACAGAAATTCTTTTCCTCCGGTCATTGGTACCGGGAGGGATTCTGCGGAACTCAAAATAGGAGGTGTGGCGATGCAACTAAGGTTTATCGGGGCAGATCACGAGGTGACAGGAAGCTGCCATTTTATTTCAGCCTGCGGCAAGAACTTTTTGCTTGACTGTGGCATGGAACAGGGTGCGGATATCTACGAGAACGCGGAACTGCCGGTTTCCCCGTCGGAGATTGATTACATTTTTCTTTCCCACGCGCACATTGACCACTCCGGTCTGATCCCGTATCTTTATGCGCACGGTTTCCGTGGGAGTGTTTACGCGACGGAGGCGACGACCTCCCTGTGCAACATCATGTTAAAAGACAGCGCCCATATCCAGGAGTTCGAGGCGGAATGGCGCAACCGCAAAGCAAAACGTGCGGGGCAGGAAGAGTATGTGCCACTCTATGAATTAAAGGATGCCGTGGAGGTCATGGCACATTTCGTTCCATGCCCATATAAAAAGATCATCGATGTGTGCGAGGGTATCCGTGTGCGTTTCGTGGATGTCGGGCATCTGCTCGGCTCGGCAAGCATCGAAGTCTGGCTGGAAGAAGGGGATTTAAAGCGCAAGATCGCCTTTTCGGGCGATATCGGGAATTATAACCAGCCAATCATCAAGGATCCGGAATATCTTGAGGACGCGGACTATGTCATTATGGAATCCACCTACGGCGACCGCCTGCACGACCGCAACGCGGACAATGTGGCGGCGCTCGCGGCAATCATACAGGAAACGTTTGAGCGCGGCGGCAATGTTGTGATCCCGTCCTTTGCAGTCGGCAGGACACAGGAACTATTGTACTTTATCCGTCAGATCAAGCAGGACGAATTAGTGCATGGCTTTGGGAATTTCGAGGTTTACGTTGACAGCCCGCTTGCCGTGGAAGCAACGAGCATCTTCCAGGAAAATGTCGATACCTGCTTTGACGAGGAAGCCCTCGCCCTTGTGCGCATGGGCATCAACCCGATCCGTTTCCCTGGCCTTAAGATTGCGGTGTCGGCGGACGAATCCAAAGAAATCAACTTCAAGCCGCAGCCAAAGGTGATCATTTCCGCATCCGGCATGTGTGAGGCGGGGCGCATCAAGCACCATTTAAAGCACAACCTCTGGCGGCCGGAATCGACGATCCTCTTTGTCGGATACCAGGCAAACGGCACGCTGGGGCGCGCAATTTACGAGGGCGCGAAGGAAGTGCGGCTCTTTGGCGAGACAATCGAGGTGCAGGCGCAGATCCAGAAATTCATCGGCATCAGCGGGCACGCGGACAAGGAGGGGCTGCTGCGCTGGGTGCGTGCCCTTGCCAAAAAGCCGCAGAAGGTTTTCGTTGTGCACGGCGAGGATTCCGTAACCGAGAAATTTGCCGCCGAACTGCGCAATGATTACAATATGAATGCGGTCGCGCCATATACCGGCGCGCTCTATGACCTTGCGGACGGCGGTCTGATTGAGGAAGGCAGCCACAGAAAGGTGGAACATGCGGTAAAACAGCCGTCCGGCGTATTTGCAAGATTGCTTGCGGCAGGGCAGCGCCTGCTTACGGTCATCCGGCACAACGAGCACGGCGCGAACAAAGATTTGGCAAAATTTGCCGACCAAGTCAATGCGCTTTGTGATAAGTGGGATCGCTGAGATAATTGCGCATATTTTTTAGCGCGTTCTTTTCAAGACGGCTGACCTGTGCCTGGGAAATATTGATCTCCTCCGCCACTTCCATCTGGGTTTTCCCTTGGAAGTAGCGCAGGCGGATGATATGGTTCTCGCGCTCGGGCAGCCGTTTCATTGCTTCTTTTAAGGAAATTTCTTCCACCCAGTTTTCTTCCCGGTTTTTTTTGTCGCTGACTTGGTCCATGATATAGAGTGCGTCGCCGCCCTCGGAGTAGACCGGTTCGTAGAGGGAGACAGGGGTCTGCACGGCATCCATCGCGTTCACGATTTCTTCCTTGCTTAAGCCTGCGGCAGCGGAAAGTTCCTCGATCGTTGGCTCGCGGTTGTTCTCCCGGATGAAGGCCTCCTTGGCGTAGATGGCGCGGTAGGCGTTATCGCGCAGCGAGCGGGAAACGCGGATGGAATTATTATCCCGCAGGTAGCGGCGGATCTCGCCGATGATCATCGGCACGGCGTAAGTCGAAAAACGTACCCCCTGTTCGGTATCAAAATTATCAATCGCCTTCATCAGCCCGATGCAGCCGATCTGGAACAGGTCATCCACATTCTCGTTGCTTGCGGAAAAACGTTGGATAATGCTTAGGACAAGCCGCAGGTTCCCCTCAATATATAATTCCCGCGCATCTGCGTCACCGCTCTTGATGCGGCGGAACAATTCATCTTTTTCCTCATTCCCGATCAATGGAAGTTTGGCGGTATTCACGCCGCAAATTTCAACTTTGTACAATGCCATACCAAATTACCTTATCCTTTCCTTGCAATTATAGCCAACGACAAAGCTTTTTGTGTTTTGGCGTTGGCTGCGCCGATTTTTGCTGCGTTTTAACGCGGAATTTCCTTACAAAAACCGTGCGCATCCCCGGAGGGTTTTATAGGAAACGACAATATTTTTTGTCATTTACTATTAAGAAAAGAATGCTCTGTTTGGCAATTTTTTATTCGTGTGTTTTTTGCTTTGCGAAAAGGATTTTTCTATGCGCCGTCTCATTTTTTTGAAAAATAAATTTATTTGGGGGAAATATAAAAAAAATGTAAAAGCGGTAAAATGGAAATGTTGACATAAGATTCACACAGTGCTAAAATGAATTTGCTTATGGAGGGAAAGAAGCAGAAATATGGCGAAAGAAAGGGGAAAAAAGATGTTTGTGCTTTTTTTTGCTTTGTGGATTATTTTTAATGGCAGGATCACTGTGGAAATTGTGCTGTTCGGCATCGTGGTTGCCGTGCTCCTATTTGGTTTTCTCTGCCGTTTCATGGATTATGGCATAAAAAAGGAATTGCGGGTATATGCGAATTTGTTGCGCGGGGTTTCCTATATCATCCTGCTTGTAAAAGAAATTTTTAAGGCAAATGTGGATGTGATGCGCCTGATTGTTTCCGTGAAATATGAGGTTGAACCGGCACTTGTGAAATTCCGGACGGACATAAAGAGCGACACTTTGCGCGTGGTACTTGCAAATTCCATCACCTTAACCCCCGGCACGATCACGGTGACACTGGAGGGGGATGAATATCTTGTGCATTGTCTGGACAAGGATATGGGCAAGGGAATTGCGGATTCGGAGTTTGTGCACCGGCTGCATGCGGTGGAGTGTGGCGGAAAGGAGGAGGCATGGTCGGGAAAGTGAGTGATATCTTCTTTACGGGGGTTCTCATCGTGCTTGGTATCCTGTGCTTTTTCTGCCTGGTCCGCTTGCAGACCGCATCATGGCAGTCAATATGGTCGGGACGATGACGATGATGACCATCGCAGTGCTGACGGTCAAGCTTGGGGAAGGTTTCTTGGCGGATGTGGCACTGATTTATGCCATGATCAGCTTTTTGGCGGTTGTTGTCGTGGCAAAGGTGTATATGGGGGTGCACAAGGAGGAGCATGGAGCGAAGGAACCAAAAGGGGGGGACGGGAAATGATGGAATGGATCCGGTTTGTGGCGGGTGCCCTCTTCATTCTGGCCGGGCTTGCGGTATCGTGCATTGCCGTGGTCGGCACCTATAAATTTAAATTTGTATTAAACCGCATGCATGCGGCGGCGATGAATGATACGATGGCCATCCTGCTTGTGATCCTTGGGCTGATCATCCAAAACGGCTTTAATTTTACGTCGCTGAAGCTGTTTGTCATTATCTGCTTTTTCTGGATGGCAAGCCCGGTCTGCTCCCATCTGCTCGCAAGGCTTGAGGTCACGGTCGATCAAGAACAGGTCAAAAAAGAATGTGAGGTGGAGGATGATGTTGAGCTTTAAGGGAATCTTGCTTTTGTTTTTGGTCGTGTGTGCCATCGCGACGAGCCTGAGCAAAAATCTCCTCACTTCCATCGTGATTTACATGTCTTACAGTCTTGTGATGTGTATTTTGTGGATTTTGTTGGAATCCCCGGACTTAGCGATCACGGAGGCGGCGGTTGGCGCAGGCGTGACAAGCATCCTTTTTTTTGTCACATTAAAAAAAATCCACGCGATGCGGGATATGAAGGTAACAAAGGACGGCAAAGCCAAGGAGCAAACGCCGGATGAGGAGGGTAGCGTATGAAACTCCGGAAAGATTACGAAAATACAAAATGGCGTAAATTTGTCCGTTTCATCAATAGCGGGGAATTTCTGGAGGATAATTTTAATTTGACAAAAGAACAACTTTATAACGAAAATGATCTTCCTGCGCAAAAGGGACAGAAAACGCAGTCCGTGGACCTTTACCACGCAAAGCGCAAGCGCAGCCGCGAGGACCACTCCATGATGATGGGGCAATATGAAGCGTGGTCAAAAACAAGAGGGCTAAAGATCTTCGGGAGCATTTACCGGATCATTTCCATGTGCATCTGCCTGCTTGTGATTTCGCTCCTGCTGTTTACGGTGGCAAACATGCCGGCCTTTGGGTCGGCCGATGCCCCGGCGAACACAAATGAGGTGCCAAGGCGCTATATCGAGCAGGGGCAGGAGGAGACCGGGGCGGTCAATATCGTGACAGGCATGATCTTAGATTACCGTGCTTTTGACACGCTCGGCGAATCCCATGTGCTTTTTATCGCGGCGTGCACTGTGTTAATCCTGTTGCGCATCGACCACAGGAAGGATGGGTCGCTCATCCATGAGGAACTTGCCGCGGACGAGGATGACCGAAAGCTTGAGCCAAAAAACGACAAAATATTACAAAAGGCAGCATTTTTCCTTGTGCCGGTGATTATCCTGTTTGGGGTCTATGTGATTTTGAACGGGCATATTTCGCCTGGCGGGGGATTTTCCGGCGGTGCAATCATTGGTGCCGGGCTGATTTTGTACCTGACAGCGTTTGGTTTTAAGAAGACGGAGCGGTTCTTCACCTACAAGACTTTTTCAGTGGTTTCACTTTGTTCCCTGCTGTTTTATTCGGGTGCGAAATGTTATTCGTTTTTTTGCGGCGCGAACCATCTTGAAAGCGGGATACCGCTTGGGCGCGCGGGTGACATCATAAGCAGCGGGCTGATCCTGCCGTTAAATATTTGTGTTGGCTGCGTCGTCGCGTGTACGATGTACTCTTTCTATGCGATTTTCCGGAAAGGGGGGATCTAGGATGGGGAACCTGTTCCAGAATTATTATGAGGCGGTGGCGGTGGTTCTGTTCGGCATCGGTTTTACAACACTTTTGTTCCACCGAAATATGATCAAGAAGATCATCGGGTTCAATATCATGGACACGGCGGTGTACCTGTTTTTAGCGGCAAAGGGATATATTGAAGGCCGGGCTGCCCCGGTGCCGGAAAGCGCCATGGCAGCAAAGCATGTGGAGGATTTCATTAACCCGGTCCCGGCAGGGCTTGTGCTTACGGGCATTGTGGTTTCCGTTAGCGTCACGGCGGTGATGCTTGCCTTAACGATACGCCTTTACCGCCGCTACCATACGCTTGATATCGACCAGATCACGTTGCTGGCAAAGCGCGAGCAGTATCAGCAGGAAGACAATGGGAAAGGGGCGTGAGGTTGGGATGGGGTGGGGGGCGTGACCCCTTTCCCATGGAAATTTCGAAAATGAACCCGTGTGGGGGTTCATTTTCGAAATTTCTGGTGTGGTGCGATGGCTAATAGGAAGCTTTGCGCATGGCGTGGTTGGTTTTTTTGGTTTTTGTGTGGTGCGGTGTCTGTGGGGCTTGGCGCAGGGCATGGTTGGTTTTTTGGTTTTTGTGTGGTGCGATGGCTGTGGGAAGCTTTGTGTGGGGTGTGGGGAATTTGGATGGAAGGGTGTGGTGATGGATGGACATCATACGGAGTTTTCCTTTGTTTAATATTGTTATGTCTTTGATGTGCGGGGTGGTTTCCTCGCTTTTGCCGCGCAGGGGGGCAAAGGTGCTGAGCCTTGGGCTGATTGGTACCGCGGGGGTTATGAATGGGGTGGTGCTGTGGTATGTGTCACAGTATGGCCAGTATACTTTTATGATGGGGCATTTCCCGGCCCCCTGGGGCAATGAGATCCGGGTCGGGGTGCTGGAGGTGGTGCTGGCGGTGTTTTTCTGCGCGATTATGTTTTTGTCGCTGCTGGGGGGCGAGCACTATGTTGATTTGGAGATTGAGGAGACGAAAGCAAATCTTTATTATACCATGCTTGACCTAATGTTGACCTCATTGCTTGCTTTGATTTATACGAACGATATGTTTACGGCGTATGTTTTTGTTGAGATCAACACGATCGCGGCAGGGGCGCTGATCATGAGCCGGAACAATGGGCATACGCTGGTTGCGGCGACAAAGTATATGATTATGAGCCTTGTCGGGTCCGGCCTTCTGCTGCTGGGGCTTAGCATGCTCTACGGCGTGACGGGGCATCTTCTGATGGTCAACATGCACGAACAGATTGTGGAATATGCAAAGGCGGGGCAGTACGCGGTGCCGCTTACCGTGGCGATGGCGCTGATGAGCGTCGGGCTTGCGATCAAGAGTGCCCTGTTCCCGTTCCATACCTGGCTGCCGGATGCGTATGCCTACGCGACACCAACCTCGGCGGCGGTTCTTTCCAGTCTTGTTTCAAAGGGGTATATTTTCCTGCTGTTCAAGATTTTTTACCGTGTGTTCGGCTTTGATTTCGTCCTTGACCACAAGGTGACGAACCTTTTGTTTGTGTTCGGTGTGGCGGGAATGATCGTCGGGTCGGTCGTGGCAATCTACCAGCATGATGTGCGCCGCCTGATCGCGTTTTCCTCGATTGCGCAGATTGGCTATATTTATATGGGGATTGGCATGGCGGTCCCGATGGGGACGGTGGCGGCGGTGTTCCATATCATGTCACATGCCGCCTCGAAATCCATGCTGTTTATCGCGGCAAAGGGGCTTTCCGATGTTTCGGGTGACAGTAAGGACTTTGCCCGTTTAAGGGGTTCCGGGCTGCGCAATAAGCTTGCCGGCGTGGCGTTTTCGGTCGGGGCTTTTTCCATGGTCGGCATCCCGCTGTTCGCGGGCTTTACTTCCAAGGTATATTTTGCGGAGGCGGCACTGACCGCGGAGGGCGGCAAGCTTGCGGTGGCGATGGCGGCGCTCGCTCTCAGCACGGTTTTGAATGCGATTTATTTTATCCGCGCCCTGATTACAATCTACACGCCAAAAGAATGCCCGGAATTTGATGCGGCATCTTACCATATCCCTGTGACGATGGCGGCAGCACTTGTTTGTTTTATCCTGCTGAACCTGTTTTTGGGCACTTGGTCGAGCAGTATCGAGCAGGCGATCGCGACAGGGCTTGGTACCTTTGGATGAGAAAAAGCTTAAGGAAAGAGGAAGGACAATGAATGAGAATCTGATTTTGCTGGTGCCGGTACTGTTCCCGGTCCTGGCAGGGGGCGTGCTTGCCCTGGTGAAAAAAATCCCGAAAAAGAGGCGCTGGGAAGTGATCATGGCAGTGTGTGCCCTGGAGATTGTCTTTGTGTTTGCCATTGCCGGGGGCGGCTATGAGCTCACGCTTGTGCGTTTTAACGAACGGCTTGCATTCGTGCTGCGCCCGGATGGCTTTTCCCTGCTTTTTGGCGGCCTGGCTGCCATCATGTGGCTCGCTTGTTCCATCTACTCGAAGAAATATTTCGGGAAGGATGGGGGGGAAGGGTTCTATCAGGTATTTTTCCTGGTTTCCATCGGTGTCATCGCGGCACTTTGCTTTTCCGGGAATCTCGTCACAATGTATATGTTTTACGAGATGATGACATTGTCCATGGTTCCGCTTGTGGTTGTGGACCGCACCAAAGAGGCGCTCCATGCGGGCTTTGAATTTTTGTTTTACTCGATTGCCGGGGCGTTTTTGGGACTTGCCGGGTTCTTTATCTTTTACAGCTGCGGGGTCAGCCTTGAATTTGAGGCGGGCGGCCATATGGTGGCGGGGATGGAGCAGGAACCGCTGCTGCTTGTGGCATGTTTCCTTGGCATTGTCGGCTTTGGCAGCAAGGCGGGGATGTTCCCGCTGCATGGGTGGCTTCCGGTCGCGCACCCCGTTGCCCCGGCTCCTGCATCTGCACTTTTGTCCGGCAATGTGACAAAGATGGGTGTGCTTTTTATCATCCGCATTGTTTACTATATCGCGGGGGCGGATTTTTTGCGCGGGACATGGGTGCAATATGCATTTTTGGCGCTGGCTTTGGTGACGGTGCTGATGGGCTCGGTCATCGCATCCAGGGAGCGGCTGCTAAAGCGGCGGCTTGCGTATTCGACCGTCAGCCAGGTCTCATATGTGCTTTTTGGCGTTGCGCTGATGCACCCGGTGGCAATGCTTGGGGCGCTGATGCACGTCGTTTTCCACTCGGCGGTGAAAAACACGCTTTTCCTTTCCGCAGGTGCCATCATCCATGAAACGGGACTTACACATGTGGACGAACTGAAAGGGATCGGGAAGCGGATGCCCGCAACCATCTGGATGTACACCCTTGTCTCCCTGACCCTGGTCGGCATCCCGCCCACATCGGCATTTTTAAGCAAATGGTATCTGGCGGAGGGCGCGCTAAATGCCGATATCCCGGTAGTCCGCTACTTAGGGCCGGCAGTGCTCTTAATCAGTGCGGTATTTACGGCGGCATATTTGCTGCCGGCCAGCATCAACGGTTTTTTGCCGGGGCAGGAAGAAAACGGGAAAGCAGCCACATACCACCGGGAGAAGGAGAGCTTATGGATGCTGCTCCCGATGGCAGTCCTTACTGCGGCCGCCGTTGGTTTTGGCATGTTCCCGAACCTGCTGATGAAATTTTTAAACGGGCTTTGCAGCGCGGTCCTGTGATAAGGGGGGATGAGGATGGAAAAATATGGGATTTTATTGCCGATCGTTTTCCCCATGATCATGGGCGGGCTGCTGCCGCTTTTGCCGCTAAAAAATAAAAAGGTACGCAATCTTTACGTCGAGCTTGTGACAATCGCAACCTCGGTTTT
>CAYMGZ010000011.1:0-16761 GCA_964390095.1 uncultured Lachnospiraceae bacterium
GTTGAAACAGCAACTACAAATCGTAAGATTGTAGCGAATCATCTGGCATATACACATTTGTATATGTTTTTAGTAGCAGGGAAGTATGGGAAAAGAAGATTATGCAAAGGCAGTCAAACTTGGGAAAAAAGATTACCAGGCGCGTATGCTGCACGGTGCAAAACCAACGCTATTAGTGCTTGATGATATTCTGCCAGAAAAGGGAACCTACTCGGAGCGGCCGCTTGGCATGGTACAGATTCCAATCGACCTGATTGTCGGTACAAAAAATGCTGCGCGCAGCAATTCGTTTGCAGGGAATTTCATGCCAATCCTGCGCGAAGGCACGGAGTTTGCCGCAAAATGGGCAGGGCTTAGCACGAGCCATGTGGAGGAGGGCATCCACACCCCAATCAAAGCGTATGAATACATGAATAAATTTTACGTGGAGGAAGGGAACAAGCGCGTCAGCGTCATGAAATATTTTGAGGCGGACTCCATCCGGGGTGAGGTGACCCGCATTATCCCGCCGCGCACGGACGATAAGGAAAATAAGATTTATTTTGAATTCCTTGACTTTTATGAGCTTGCACCAATCCATTATATTTGGTTCTCAAAGGAGGGGAGTTTTGCCAAGCTGCAGGAGGCGGTTGGGAAGGGGCCGGATGAAAAATGGACAGAGGACGATTTGCGGGAATTCAGTTCCGCATATAACCGCTTTGCCACGGAATTCAAGCAGCAGGGTGGGGAAAAACTAAAGTCCACGGTGGGGGATGCGTTCCTGGCATTTATCACGCTCTATGGTTATAAAGTCATCAGTGAAAAAACCACCAGTGAACTAAAAGAATTGATCACAAAGAGCTGGGAGGAGTTTGAGCTTTTGCAGGAAGAGCAGGGGATTGAGCTAAAAATGAAGCCGAACAAGGAAAAAAAGTCTCTGCTTAGCACAATCTTCCCACTTTCTACCCCAAAATTAAAGATTGCGTTTGTCTATGAAAAGACACCGGGAACCTCAGCATGGACCTATGCGCATGAGCTTGGCAGGCTTTATCTGGAACAGACGTTTCCGGAAGAACTTACCACGGCCAGTTACGAGTCGGGAACGCAGGAAAACATCAGCGAATTGCTGGATGGCGCAATTGCGGCGGGATGCAACCTGATTTTCACGACGACCCCGTCCTTCGTGCAGGCGAGCGTGAAGGCTGCAATTGCCAACCCGGATGTGCGGATCATGAATTGTTCGCTGCACACTTCCCACCGTTACATCCGTACTTACTATGCGCGCATGCATGAAGCAAAGTTCCTGATGGGGGCGATGGCCGGTGCAATGGCGGAAAACAACCGCCTGCTCTATATTGAAGATTACCCGATTTACGGGTCAATCGCCAATATCAACGCGTTTGCACTTGGCGCGAAGATGATCAACCCGCGGGTGCAGGTTTATCTGGAATGGTCGGCCAGAAAGGATTTTGACATGGATGCAAAGATCCGTGAGATTTCCCCTGCCTGCATTTCCGGGAAGGACATGATGATACCGGAGGAGGCATCCCGCTTTTTTGGCCTCTACCACATGGAGGGCGGGAACCCGCGCAACTTAGCCATGCCAATCTGCCATTGGGGTAAATTTTATGAGCAGCTGATCCGCACGATCATGGACGGGAAATGGAAGTCGGATGACAGTTCCTCCACAACCAAGGCGATCAATTATTGGTGGGGCATTTCGTCGGGAGTGATTGATGTCATTTGTTCAAAACGTCTGCCGATCGGTACAAAGCGCCTTGCGGAATTGTTGAAGGCGACCATCAGTTCGGAACAGTTCAACCCGTTTTCGGGAATCCTGTATTCGCAGACAGGCGTGGCACAGCCTGACCCGGACAAGAGCCTTGCACCGGAGGAAATCATGCGGATGGATTGGCTGGCGGAAAATGTTATCGGTGCCATCCCGAAGACGGATGAATTGAAAGAACAGGCAGAGCCGGTCGTAAGGCAGCAGGGCGTAAAACAAAAGGAAGGTTGACCGGGATGAGGATATTGGCGATTGCGGATGAGGAATCCAAAGCCCTGTGGGATTATTTTGACAAGAGTATGCTGGAGGGGATTGACCTGATCATTTCCTGCGGCGACCTTGATCCACGGTACCTCTCGTTTCTGGTGACCTTTTATACGGGACCTGTCCTGTATGTGCATGGCAATCATGACGGAAAATATGAGCAGATCCCGCCGGAGGGCTGTACCTGCATTGAAGATAAGATTTTTGTTTACAAAGGTATCCGGATTTTGGGGCTTGGCGGTTCCATGCGCTACAAGCCGGGGCCGCACCAGTATACGGAGTATGAGATGAAACAGCGGGTGAACCGGCTGTGGTTCAAGCTGTTGAAAAAGCGCGGTTTTGACATCCTTGTGGCGCACGCGCCCGCCTACCAGCTCAATGACGGGCGCGACCTGCCGCATCAGGGTTTTAAGGTATTCCGGAAACTGATGGAGAAATACCGCCCGAAATTTTTCCTGCACGGGCATGTGCATCTGTCCTACGGGCGGAATTATAAGCGCTATGACCGGTATGAGGATACGCATATCATCAATGCGTACGAGCGGTGCGTGTTTGATTTTGAGGATGAGTACCCCGAGGAACATTTGGTGACGCGGAGGTGAGACAGTGATTCATTGCAGGCAGTGCGCCGTGCTTGGAAGATGGGCGCGGCATGGCAGGCGGAAAGGGGCTGTTAATGTGACAGTCCCTTTTCCGCCTGTTTTCTTTTTAGCCATGTTTCATCGTCTTCATAAAACGTTGCCTGTTCCGGGAACGCCTGTGCAATCTGTTCTTCAATATGGAAGCATTCATCCAAAGCACCATATAGGAAAAAACTTCCGGTAAACAAAATGAACCAAAACCCGGTAAGCGGCAGCAGGACTGCCGACCACGGTAAAAAAAGCACGGCCGCGCCCCAGTAGAGTACCTGCAGTAATGCACAGCCAAGCGTTTTCCGGAAAAAACGCAGGATGAACAGGACGCAGTTTTTAAGGCGCTGCCTGCCACGCTGTTCAAAAAGTACAAGCTGTGGCCAATAAAGCGAAAAAAACATGGTATATAGCACCAGCCCGAAAAGATACAGAGCAAGCGTGCCAAAGCCCGGCAGGACCGGTGCCTGCCAAAACATCATCAGCATGAACAGATCAAACCCAAGCAGCAGGCAAAAAAGGATGCCCGGCAGGATGGACTGCCGCCAGTTCTGCCGCCACGCGCGCTTATAATTCTGGAACCATTTTCCGGGTGCATCGCGCAGGCTGCGGAATATGGCATCGTACATGCAGGAAAGGGACGGACCGGCCACGCTGCCCCCGATGATACAGGCGGGAAGAAGCAGGAGCGTACTAGAGGAAAGAATGGCGAAAAGCACACCGGCGAAAAAAGGGATGAAACCTAGGATTGTTAAAAAATTAACAATTAAAAAACGTTTTAGGTCCCGGTCCAAAAGCTCTGTGTAGCGTGCAAAACCCTTCAGGCGCTGCCCATTCCCGTGCCGTGAAAAATCCGGTGAAAACAAAGCCATTTTTATCCCTCCTTAATCTGTGCCATAACTGCAGCAATTTAAAAAATCATCCATCGTGGTTTCCGGGTCATCTGCAAAGCTCTCCCTGCAGGTTAGCTCGATGCAGACCGCATCGGTACCAAGGACACCAAAAATGGAAATCCCGTTGGCATAAGGTCCGTCCTCCCCGGCAAAAAGGTACTTAAGCTTTGTGAAAACCTGCCCGCAAAAAGAGATTTCCTCCTCATTTTGGACTTCGTAGTTTGTTCTTGCATTATCAAGCCATTCCTGCATATTCTCCGCCGCCGACCTTTCATTTTTATATTCGCCGAGCAACAAATAAATCTGCGCATCGTACAGATTGATTGTCCCATCCTTGGCACTTTCGTAGGCGGAGATGTTGCCAAGCCCCCAAGACGCGTAATACAGGCCACTTGCGGCAAGCGTATCCACATGGTTGGTCAGGGTGCGGCGGCTGTCGGTGTTATCCACCTGAAAACGGCTGCCAAGCGTCACCACGGTGGGAACCTCCTTCTTAAGGGAAAGCAGGACAAGGCAGAGCAACAGGGCGGTAAATAAAATGCAGATAATATATTTCCGTTTCAAATCTCACACCTCCTGTCCGGAATGCCCATGGTTTCCTTCCGGCGCTGACGGCGTGGAAACCGTGGTTTGTGCGGCCTGCCCGTGGGGGATGGCCAAAGTCTGGTTTGGCGCTACACCATCCAAGGTCGTCCCCCCTGCCCCGTAGGTGACCGGGAGGCAGATCAGCGGCGGTTTTACCGGCATGTTTTCCTGCAACAGCAAATCAACGCACATATCAGCAATTTCCGGAACGGGCTGCACAATGGTCGAACATATATATTCCTGGCTGCCAAAATAGCGGATGCCGTCAAACCCAATGACCTGAACATCATAAGGAACCCGCAGGCCAAGCCGTTTCAGCATTTGGATCACGACATGGGCAAGCCCGTCCGTCACACAAAAGATCCCGTCAAAGGCAAGTTTTTCATCCTGCATGTGTTCGGCAAGGAAATTTTCGAATTCCCCATAGGATTCCCCGTCATTTAAAATCTTCATCTTATAGCTTAACCCCCGCGAGAGGCAACCATTTTCAAAACCGGCTTTGCGTTTATTTGGTTCATTATTTAAGGAAGAGCCAATGCGCAGGAAAGCAACTTTTTTACAGCCAAAGTCAGCAAGCTTTTCGGCGGCAAGTTGTCCGCCTGCGAAATTGTCACTTGCCACACAGGGGATTTTTTGCCCCATCGAGCGGTCAATGGCAACAAACGGCGTATTTTCTTCCACGGTCAGGTCGGGGTTGTAGGTCAGCCCGATGATCCCGTCCACCTTGTTTTGCTGTGCCATCGTGACATAATCCTGTTCCTGTCCCAAGTCAAAATCGGTACAGCATAGAAGCATCCGGTATTTTCTTTTTAAGAGCGCAAGATTGATATGGTAGGCGAGGGAAGCAAAAAACGGCTCCTGGGTATTGGGGATCAAAAGTGCGACCGTGTAGGTTTTGTTTGCCTTTAAGCCCTGTGCGTAGCTGTTGACCTGATAGTTCAATCTTTTGATGGCTTCCTCCACGCGGATGCGGTAGGAATCGCCGACCGGCAGCCCGTTCACCACCTTGGATACCGTGCCGAGCGCAACGCCTGCCTCCCGGGCAACGTCCTTCATGGTCGGGGCAGAATTTTCCTTTTTCATATACGTCTCCTTATTCCGAAAAATGATCTTTATGTAAGCAGTACCATCCCACGGACATGAAAAGAGTGAAACATATGGGGAAATTTTCATGAAACCAAAAGGACGGTCATGCGTTTTATGAAAAATAAGGCTATATTTTTCCGCTTTTTGCAATAGGGAATCAATACAATTTCCGGTAAAATACACAAGAAATGCAGCAATAATCACCGTATTTTTCATCTGTGGTTCTATTATACTCCAAAAATCTCAGTTTGTAAAGAGAAAATTGAAACAGTTCACGAAACGTTTCATAACAAAAAACACTGTGAAATATCAACAAAATGGCCAACTAAAATTTGTTAAAAACAAATAGAATCATCAAAATTAACAATTAATTATGAAAAATCTATTGACTTTGTGAAAAACGCTGATATAATATGAAATAACGTTTCACGGAAGCAAAGGGACTTCGTGGGATTTGACTTTGGATGTTTTGCGGACCGGTCGTCCGGCCGCAAGGAAAGGAGAGTGAGAATATGAAAAAGAACAAAGCGGCAATAGCCGGGACGGTGCTTAGACCGGCGCAAAAGCCGCTAAAGAAACGTATTCTTGGCAGCTGGCAGCTGTATTTGATGCTTTTGGTCCCAGTCATATTGACCGTGGTCTATAAGTACATACCAATGTACGGCATACAGATTGCCTTCCGGAATTTTAAGACCGGCTCCATGTGGAAAGCGGAGTGGGTGGGCTTAAAATGGTTTCGGCGCTTTTTTAGCTCACCGAACTGTGCCCGGATGATCAAAAATACCCTGCTGCTGAATTTTTACGGGCTGCTGTGGAGCTTCCCGATCCCGGTCATCCTCGCGCTGATGATCAACCAGTTAAGGTTCAAGCGGTTTAAAAGGGTGACGCAGACCGTGCTTTACGCGCCACATTTTATTTCCATCATGGTTGTCTGTGGTATGATCCGGATTTTTTTGAGCCCTTCCGGCGGTCTGATCAACCTGATCGCGGGAACGCAAATTGATTTTCTGACGGAGGCAAGTGCGTTCCGGACGATTTTCATTTCTTCCGGGATCTGGCAGGACGCGGGCTGGGGCATCATCGTTTACATGGCAACCTTGTCAAATATCGATACCTCGCAGTATGAGGCGGCAAAAATCGATGGGGCATCGATGTTCCAGAGAATCCGCAATATTGATATCCCGGAGCTTGTGCCGATCATGGTATTGCAGCTGATCATGTGCGCGGGCGGTATCATGAACGTGGGATTTGAGAAGGTATGGCTGTTACAGACGGACCTAAACAAAGCAACGAGCGATGTGATTTCCGTGTATGTTTACCAACAGGGTATCGAGGGTGCGAAGTATAGCTATTCCACGGCGATCGGCTTGTTTAACACCGCCGTCAACCTTCTTTTGCTGATCGTGGTCAACCGGATTGCAAAGAAGCTGTCGGATGTCAGCTTTGTGTAAGGGGGTGCAGTATGAAGGCAAATGCAAAATCGAAGAAGGCTGCGGGGCTTTCGGAGCGCGCCAGTGATATCATCCTTGTTGCCCTTTGCGCCGTGATCCTGCTGATCGTGGCCTATCCGCTGTATTACGTGCTGGTTGCTTCTGTATCCAACCCGTATGATGTGTATGCGGGCAAGACTTTCCTGTTCCCAAGCCAGTTTACTTTGGAGGGTTATAAGGCCGTATTTGCGGATGATGGTATTTTGACCGGATATTTGAACAGTGTGAAATACACAGTGATTGGAACGGTATTTTCCGTGGTCATGCTCTACTTGACCGCGTATCCGCTCAGTATCAAGGAATTGCCGGGAAGGAAGGCAATCAGTATTTTCTTTATCATAACGATGTACTTTGGCGGTGGTTTAATTCCGACCTACTTGGTTGTAAAGCAGACCGGATTGACGGGGACGATGTGGTCACTGTTCCTGCCGGGCGGCGTTGGGGTTGGCAACATGATTATTTTGAGGAACTTTTTTGAAAACAGTATCCCGAAGGAAATGGTTGAGGCGGCGGAGATTGACGGCGCATCAAAATGGAAGACTTTCTTAAAGGTCATTATCCCGCTCAGCCGCTCGATCATGGCGGTCATGGTTGTGTTCAGCATGGTTGCTTACTGGAATGACTGGTTTACGGCGATGATTTATTATCCGGGCGATGCGAATGCGCCGCTGCCACTTGTCCTGCGCGGTATCCTGATCAAGAGTACGGCGAGCGCGAGCCAGTCGGGGATTATTGACGGCGGCTATGCCGAGCTGAACAAGATGACGGAGATGATCAAGTTTGCATCCATTATCGTGGCGGCGCTGCCGATGCTGGTCGTTTATCCTTTTGTGCAGAAATATTTTGAGAAAGGGTTTATGTCGGGGGCGGTGAAGGGCTGAATATGAAAGGGGCGGGAGGTTGGTGTGGAGGGATGGGGGTGACCCCTTTCATATCAAAGTTTCGAAAATGAACCGTTTGGAGGTTCATTTTCGAAACTTCCGGTGAGGTGCAATGGCTGGATGTGAAGGGGCGGGAGGTTGGCAGGGAGGGAGTCAAATGGGCGGTTTTGGTGGTTTGTGGTTTGGAACGGAATATAAAAGGAGGCAAGGTATGAGAAAATTAAGTTTATGGAAAAAATCAATTTCATGTGCGATGGCGGGGATGATGTTCCTTGCGGCGTGCGGTGGCAGTGGCAATGATGAAAAGGCTGGGAATGGTGAGGCGAGCAACGATACTTCCCAGACGAAATTTACGGTCATGGGCGGGATGAGCGCATTGAGCGGTGGTTACGAGGACAATACCGTCTTGAACCAGATGCAGGAGAAGGCGGGGATCAGCATTGAGTGGATCACGATGAGCGATTCCCTTGCGGAGCAGGTCAATATCCGTATTGGAACGGACGATCTCCCGGATGCGTTCCAGGCGGTTGGCTTTAGCAATTACGACCTTACGAATTATGGCAAGGATGGCACGTTCATCGACCTGACACCGTACCTGACCGAGGAATACATGCCAAACCTCGCAAAAATATTGGAAAAACATCCGGAGATCCGCAGTGCGATCACAATGAATGACGGCAGGATCTATGGGCTTCCGGCGGCGGAGCAGATGGGAACGGCGGGGATCGGTGCCGAGAGAGATTACAGCATTTATTCCATCCCGCAGTTTTCCATGATCAACAAGGCATGGCTGGATGATCTTGGGCTTGCCGTGCCGACAACGCTTGATGAGCTGCATACTGTATTAAAGGCATTCAAGGATAATGACATGAGTGCGAAATATTACGGCAATGCCGCAGGCAGCACGATCCCGATGAGCACGGGCTTTGACCAGTGGTGCTGGGGGCAGAATGTATTTTATGCAGGCTTCGGGTTTACGAACTGGCCGAATGATGTCTGCAATGATTTGGTATTAAAAGAGGATGGAACGGTAGAATTTGTCTGTGTTTCCGACCAGTACCGCAAGGCGGTTGATTATTTCCATAACTGGTATGCGGAAGGGCTGATGGATATCGAAATGTTCAGCCAGTCGCAGACACAGCTGATTTCCAAATGTTCCCAGGGTTATGTCGGGGTTGCGACATGGTGGGAGGTGGATGAACTGACCGGTGAGCGCGCGGGGGATTATGTGTATCTGCCAATCCTTGACGGGCCGGATGGCACGCACGGTGTAACACTGCGTACCGGTGGTGCGACGAACAGCGGCAACCTAAGCATTACAAAAGCATGCAAGAGCCCTGCCAACCTGTTGAAATTTTATGACCAGTGGTATGACGGTGAGATCGTAATGCAGCTCCAGTACGGACCGATCGACATTTATTTTACGGAAAAGGATGAGGACGGTCTGTGGAAGAGCATCCCGGACAGTCAGGCAAGGGAGAAATTCGGAAAGAGCGCCGGGGAATTGAAAGGGCAGTATGAGGTATATGGACCGAAGCTTATTTTGAGCGAGTATTATAACACGACTTTCAAAATGGAAGACCGCGCGGTCCAGAGGTTAAAGGATCTGGATGAATACTGGATGAAATATGTGAGCAGCACGGCGACCTACCCGCTTGACTGCGTGTTCACGGAAGATGAGCTTGACATCATCGACCAATACAAAGCAGATTTTGAAAGTACCGTGTCGGAGCGTGAAGGATTGTGGCTGAAAAACGGCGGGCTGACGGACGAAGAGTGGGAGAGCTATGTTTCCACGCTCAAACGAAGCTGCGGCATGGAGGAACTGCTGAAAGTATATCAGGATGCTTACAACCGCTATGAAGAAGCACGGAAAGGAAACTGACCCATCCGGGCATGCGGAACTCAAAACAGCATATCTCCAGATATGCGGAACTCAAAACAGGAGGACAAATATGATAAGCCAAGTTTTGCGCGATGCGCGCAAGTATGAGGAGGCGGCGGAGAAAGCGATCGCGCCGGAAGCAAGGCCGCAGTTCCATCTTTCCACCCGCACCGGGTGGATGAACGACCCAAACGGTTTTTCTTTTTATAACGGGGAATATCATTTGTTTTACCAATACAACCCGTACAGCCCGCACTGGGATACGATGCACTGGGGGCATGCGGTGAGCCGCGACCTGCTGCACTGGGAATATCTTCCGACAGCGCTTGCTCCGGATGCCGATTACGACAGGGATGGCTGCTTTTCCGGCAGCGCCCTCACCCTGCCGGACGGCAGGCACCTGCTTTTGTACACCGGGGTTGCGAAGGAAACACAGCCGGACGGGGGCACCTGCGACCTGCAGAGGCAGTGTGTTGCCGTAGGGGATGGGGTGGACTATGTAAAATATCCGGATAATCCGGTCCTCGATGGGACAGACATGCCGGAGGGCAGCAGCCGCTACGATTTCCGCGATCCGAAAGTTTTCCGAAAATCCGATGGTACTTACGGCTGTGTCGTTGGGAACTGCGACCAAGAGAGGGATGGCAGGGTGCTTCTCTTTACAAGCCCGGACGGTTTTTCATGGAGTTTTGACCGGATTTTGGTAAAAAACAATAAAAGATTTGGAAAAATGTGGGAATGCCCGGATTTTTTTGCACTGGACGGAAAGCAGATCCTGATTGTCAGCCCGCAGGAGATGATGCCGCAGGGGTTTGAATACCACAACGGCAACGGCACGCTCTGTCTGGTCGGGCATATGGATGCGTCGGGGGAATTTGTGGAGGAGCGCAATCAGTCCGTTGATTACGGTATTGATTTTTATGCACCGCAGACAACACTTGCGCCGGACGGCAGGAGGATCATGATTGGCTGGATGCAGAACTGGGATACTTGTCCGGCAAATCCACCGGATCAGCCGTGGTTCGGGCAGATGAGCCTGCCAAGGGAACTCACGCTCAAAAATGGGCGGCTGATCCAACAGCCGGTCCGTGAGATTGAAGCATTGCGCAGGAATGAGGTAAGGTACGAAAACATCACCTTTTCGGATGTCATCCGCCTCGACGGCGTGAAGGGCAGGATGGTGGATATGGAACTTATGCTTTCGCCGGGGGATAAGGAGCATATTTACCGGAAATTTGCCGTGCGTTTCGCGCAGGATGACAAATACCAGACCTCGGTCAGCTTCCGCCCATATGAGGGCATCGTGAAGGTGGACCGGAAGTTTTCCGGTTCCAGGCGGGCGGTGATCCACCAGCGCCGCAGCCTTGTGCAAACGGAAGGCGGGCGGCTGAAGCTGCGGATCATCCTTGACCGTTTCAGCGCGGAAATTTTTGTCAATGACGGGGAACATGTGCTTACCGTGACCATGTACACGGACCCGTCGGCGGATGGCATTTCGTTTTTTGCGGACGGATCCGTGACAATGGATGTCATAAAATACGACCTTGTATCCGAAAAATAAAAACAAAATGGACGTAATGGGTATTGTTGCCTGTTTGTGCCGGGAGGGTGTCCGGCAGCTAAAAACCGCTTGTGCGGTGGAATGGGAGGAAACATGGAAAATATTAAAAAAATTGATGTGACGGCATTGGGTGAACTGCTCATTGATTTTACAGAAAACGGCGTGAGCGGCCAAGGAAACCCGCTTTATGAGGCAAACCCCGGAGGTGCGCCCTGCAATGTGCTTGCCATGCTCGCGAAGCTTTCCCACCGCACCGTATTGATCGGCAAAGTCGGGAACGATTTCTTCGGGAAACAATTAAAGGCGGCGGTGGAGGATGCAGGGATTGGCACCGATGGGCTGTGCATGGATGATAAAGTACACACAACGCTTGCGATGGTACATACCTTCCCCGATGGGGACCGGGATTTTTCCTTCTACCGCAATCCGGGTGCTGACATGATGCTGACGGAAAAAGAAGTGCCGGAGGAATTGGTAAACAATACGAGGATCTTTCATTTCGGGACGTTGTCCATGACGCATGGGGGCGTGCGGGAAGCTACGAAGTATGCGGTGCGGCTTGCAAAACAGGCGGGTGCCTTGGTGTCCTTTGACCCAAACCTGCGCCCGCCGCTCTGGGAATCGCCCGATGTGGCAAAAGAGCAGGTCTGCTATGGGCTTTCGCAGTGCGATATTTTAAAGATTTCCGACAACGAGATCCAGTGGCTGACCGGATACGAAGACTATAGCAAAGGCGTGGAATGGATCCGGGAGCGGTACGATATCGCACTGATCTTAGTATCCATGGGAAAACAGGGAAGCCGCGCCTATTATCAGAACCAGATGGTGGAGGCAGCGCCGTTTCTGCGGGAGGACACCATCGAGACGACCGGGGCGGGCGACACATTCTGCGGGTGTGTGCTGCATTATGTGTTGGAGCATGGCATCACAGGGCTTTCGGCGGATGATTTAAAGGAAATGCTTACGTTTGCGAACTGTGCCGCATCCCTTGTCACAACGAAAAAAGGCGCGCTCAAGGTGATGCCTTCGTTGCAAGAAATCGAGGCCGATGTGGCGGGGCGGCAGCGGAACTTGTAATACAAAAACAGGAAAAACTGTGGCATGAAAAAGCTTTGGGAAGGAGGAATAACATTGCGTTTCAGGAAATTATGTGGCAGCAGTATACTTGCCATCCTGTTATTTTTCATATTTTGCAGTACTGCAGCCTGCGGCGGCGAAAAAGATACAGACCTTTTGCTGTACCTTAAATTTGACGAGGGGAGTGGTTTGACGGCATCGGATGCCGCAAAAAAATTGCAGGATGCCGAAATACATTACCGCTATACCCATGCAGCGTATATGGAAGACCGGGAACCGGAGTGGCGGGAGTGCGGAGTGCAGGATGGCGCACTGCTCTTTGACGGGAGCTCTACCTGGTTGGAATATGCCCCGGAAGAATTGTGCGTGTCCGGGGATGCATTCTCCGTCAGCGTGTGGGTTGCCCCGCGCGCGTTTGAGTGGGATGACCCCAATGCGGCGCAGACGGGGAATGCGCATCTGACTGCCATCGCCAGCCAGTACGACAAAGCGAAGAAACAGGGCTTTTTGCTCGGCTACCAGCGCTTTGGCAGGCTGTGTTTCGAAGTCGGGACCGGGGAGGAATGGATTACGCTCTGGGGTGAGGGGGAAAACCTGAAAAAATACGAGTGGAACCAGGTGACAGCAACCTTTGACGGCAAAAACGGACAGGTCTGCCTGTACTTAAACGGCAAGCAGATTGCATCCGCCTGGACCGCGATGGAATCCGAAATCCTCCCGGCGGAAAACAAAAAATTCCTGGTCGGAAAAAACTCAGACGCGGAACAGATCGCGGCAGGGACGTACAATATGTTTGCCGGTCTGATGGATGAATTTAAACTATACCAAAAAGCACTGGCGGAGGAAGAAATCACAGTGTCCGATGCGCCGGAAATCGCTTATGAGGATATCGGTCTTGTAAATATTTTATCCGGCGATATTTACCGCCCGCAATACCACGGCGGCCCATACCAGCACTGGATGAACGAGCCACATGCGCCCGTGTACTACAATGGCATGTACCATCTGTTCTACCAGAGCAATATGGTCGGGACGTACTGGCGCAATATCAGCTGGGGTCATTTGGTCAGCAAGGACATGGTAAACTGGAAACCGCTCAGGGAGGCGATCACACCGATCGAAAATTCCGTTGTGCCGGACGGTGTCTGGTCGGGTGGTGCAACGCTTGACAAAAACGGTGTTCCGCTCCTGTTCTTCACGGCGGGCAACGACAGTTTTGCCAAAGATAAATTAATCTCCAACCAAAATGTGGGCGTGGCCTACCCGGCAGACCTTTCTGATCCGTACCTGACGGAGTGGGTTGTCTGTGACACGCTCGCCATCCAACAGCAGGCAGGACAGGGGCGTGTTGGCGAATTCCGTGATTCCCATATCTGGAAAGAGGGTGATATCTGGTGTATGCTGCTCTGCACCGGAAGCACAAAAACAAGGGGTGGGAGCGCCATCCTGTATGAATCCGAAAAATTGGAGCTTTTGGCGGACGGCACGGTTGACATGGACTGGGAATATATGGGTTCTGTCTATGAACTGGAAAACCCATCCGGCCTTTACGGCACAAGCTGGGAGCTTCCGATCCTGCTCCCGTTGACGAATGAGGCGGGAACCATAAAAAAATACATTTTTATGATTTCCCCGGCACCTGCGGCAACGGCGGATAACAAAGTCTACTATTTTATCGGGGATTTTGATGTCACAACCGGGAAATTTACGCCGGACGAAAAATTTGACAACCAGCCCGCACTGCTCGATTACGGCTGCAATGTATTTACCGGGCCAAGCACTCTGGTGGATCCGGTGAGCGGGGATGTATGCGTGTTCAGCATTATGCAGGATCAGAGGAACGGCGCGGAGCAAGGCTCTGCCGGATGGGCGCATAACGTAGGGCTGACGAGGAAAATCTGGTTGGACGATGACGGCACGGACGTAAAAATCGCCCCGATTGGCACGTTGCAAAACCAAGAAGGCGAAGTGCTCATCGATGCGACGAATCTTACCTTACAGCAGGCGAACGAGGAATTAAAAAAAGTAGAAGGTGACCTATTATGCGTCCGGGCAGTCCTTGTGCCAGAGGGCGAAGGGGAATTCGGGATCCGCGTAAAATCGGACGGAAACCGGAACATGACCTTCTTTACCTACAGCCCGAAGGAGGAAAAGATTTTCGGCGACACAAAAAATAAAGGAAGCGACGCGTCAACCAACAGTGTTTCCGGTGCTCTTTCCCTTGAGGATGGCAAACTGTCGCTGGAAATTTATATCGACCGTTCGCTGGTGGAAGCGTTTTTTAACGATACAAAAGCGATTACCATGCGCAGTTACGGAGCATTTGAAGCGCAGGGCGTGGAGCTGTTCGCGGAAGGGGATGTGGCGGTGGAAAGCTTGCATGTGGCAAAGATGAAACCGATTGAATGAATCCGTATCCCAAAGGCAAAGAGATCCTATACAGGAAAGGCGGCAGGAAATCGCATATCCTGCCGCGGTGCCCCGCATGGCAGGATATGCGGGAACAGAGAGAATGGCAGAGAGAAAATCAGGAGGAAATTTGGTATGAAAAAAAGAAAAAAGGCGGCAGGGGCGTTTTTCACCCTTGTCACGGCAAGTATGCTTTTGGGCAGTGTTGGCTGTGGAAAAGAATCAGAGGAAGACGGGAAAAAAGAAAAAGCACCGGCAGCGGATATCGTCAACGGTGGCTTTGAGGCGGAACATGAGAGTGGGCAGTGGGCAGGCTGGACGCGCACAGGCTCTTCCTTCAACGCAAGGGGGTTAAGCGATGCGGAGGAAATGAACGGCGTGCCGATCGAAAAAGAAGGAACTTTCTTCTTCTGCGGCACGGCGGCGGATAACCCGGCAATGAAAGGAACGCTGACCTCGGATGTATTTACGCTTGGCGGCAACGGTTTCATTACATTTAAAATGGGTGCCGGGAAAAACACGGATAAAGTATATGTGGAATTTTTCGAGGAAGGAAATGACACGGCAATTGCAAAAGTAGCAAACGCGGACTGCGACGGAATTTTTATCACGGACCATCTGATGACGAAGGTTGTGGATCTGTCGGGCTATACCGGCAAAAATATTTACATCAAAGTGACGGACAACGACGATGGTTTTGATTATGCGTATGTGAACCTGGACGCGTTTAAGGTCTGTGCCTCGGATGATGAAGTGAAAGCGGCCGAGGCGGACCACGAACGCCAGATGGAAGCTTACGGTGAAAAGCCGTTTGAGGAAGATGAAACACTGGCTACTATCCGAAACGGCAGCTTTGAGACGGGCGACCTGACAGGATGGAAAATATTGGAAGGTACGGCATTCGCAAACCAAGGTGTTGTTCCGACAAGCCAGATGTACTGGGGTGACCGCAGTGTGTATGGCGAGGGCAGCTTTTATCTGGACGGAAGCAACAACGGCGCAATCGCGGAGAGCCTGACCGGTGCGATCCGCTCAACAAAATTCACCCTTGGCGGGGATGGCTATATCAGCTTTATGATCGGTGCGGGCAACCAGAAATGCTATGTCGCGGTCTGTGATGGCAACACGGATGAGGAACTGATCAAAGTTGAAAATACCTATTTCAATGACCCGGCGCTCGCCTTGACCTTGCTGCGCGTGTACGTGGATGCGAGCGAATACAAGGGCAGGGTTCTCTACCTGAAAGTAGTGGATGCAAATGATGGCGGCGGTTTTGCATTTATGAATGTGGACGATTTCCGGGTTTCCATGACGCTTGATGAAGTATCCGCATTGGAGCTGGCGCAACTGGATAAGGTTAAGAATGAAACCTATAATTCCGCATCCTATGATGATCTGGCGGCACTGTTAAATTATTATAACAATTATCCGTACCCTGTTGCGCTCGCCGCGCTGGTCATGAATTCCTATGTGGAACATCAGGTGGTTGATTGTGGAACGGTCGATCTCACCGCCTTCCTTCCGGGGGCGAAAGCATCTTATGGGGATGTGGAAGTGGCGGATTTCAAAATTGCAAAAGTCGTTTTTGACGGTACGGAATATATGGATGGTTTTGCTTCTTTTGACATGTCCGCACCAGGGTATTATGATGTAACTTACAAAGCTTCCCACGAAGATAAGGAGGTGGAAGCACATTTTACAGTCGTTGCAATGCCTGACCATTATTCGGTTGCGAACGGCAGTTTTGAATCGGGCAATCTCGCGGGCTGGACGGTTTTAAATGACAACTGGAGTTATGTGGACGGTCAGGCGGCCGGCGTGATTTCGGCGGGAAGTTATTGGGGCGAGGCGCTCCCGTACAATCAGGCAGGCAATTACCATCTGGACGGCTGGAACAACGGCATTGATGA
Source organism: uncultured Lachnospiraceae bacterium (assembly GCA_964390095.1). Taxonomy (GTDB): domain Bacteria; phylum Bacillota; class Clostridia; order Lachnospirales; family Lachnospiraceae; genus RGIG4057. The sequence continues at coordinate 16,436 of CAYMGZ010000011.1, forward strand.
GGGTGGTACATGGACGGTAAGATCAACCGAATTTAACCTTGCAGGTTCCGGTTTTATCTCCTTGCGTATGGGTGGGAATGCAGCGGCGGTGCGCGTGTGCAAGGCGGACGGCACCGAGGTTGGGCATTACCGCCAGAACCGTTTTTCTGATGTCAATTTCCCAAGCCTTGCGGCGGGTGGTTCCTGGGCAGACATGGGAACTTATGTGATCGACCTCTCGGCATATCTTGGCGAAACACTGTACCTTGAGCTTTGTGATGAGCAGGCGGAGGGCTGGGCGCATGCGTTCTTCGACGAGGTAGTGACTTACTATGTGGAAGCACCGG
>CAYMGZ010000011.1:16771-18529 GCA_964390095.1 uncultured Lachnospiraceae bacterium
GGATTATGCAAACAATGCCGACACCGTTCCGGACGGCGGCACGGGGGAGGAGGTTGCAATCCCGTGGCAGTTGTTGGGATAAAAGAGCGTGGTGGAGAAAAAAAGGGTGTTTTTCAGATCTTTTACACATGAATTAAAGAGTGGACGTTCCCGAAAAATCGTGGTAAAATAAAATGAAAGAAAGTGAGGAGGGAGGATCAGGAAACAACGATTGCAAGGGGCTGCACATCACGGATGAAAGCGCAGGTTACGATGCGGCATGCAAGCCCGTTTTGTCGGAAAAGGAAAAGGAAATGTATGGGAGAATATCAAAATGGAATTCCGGATCGGTGAACTTTCAAACCTTACGAATGTAAAGGAAGGTACCATCCGATTTTATGAGAAGTGCGGGTTTCTTTCCCCGGTAAAGCGTTTGCCAAACGGCTATCGCATGTTTGGGGAGCAACATGTTTATCAGGTTCGCATATGTAAGCTTGTATTTGGCGGCTTTGTGAATAAACGCCTGCGAAAAATCAGTATGGGCCTGATTTTTGCGGCGCGGGAATGGGATCTGGAGGCATACGAAAAGGCGGCGGCAGATTACCTGCGGGCAGTGGGGGAGGATATTGCAGGAACAAAAAGGGCAGTGGAAACGGTACAAAAAAGGATGGGGGGACAGGAAGAAAAAGCATGCATTTCAGGGAAGGATGATAAAGGGAATCCGTTTTTATGTAACGCCAGCTACTCAAAAAAACAGGCGGCAGCCATGGTTGGCGTTACGCCGGAATCGATCCGTAACTGGGAGCGCAACGGGTTGCTTTTGCAGGCAAAAGCTTACCAGAAGCGTTATTATTCGCAGAAAGCTGTGGAACGCATGTATGTGATACGGTTTTTGTTAGATAATGGCTACAGCATGATGGCAGTGAAAAGTTTCTTTGCGGCGTTTGATGCGGAAGGCGTGGAGTCAGCGGTGGGTATGTTGACCAACCCGGGGGAGAATGGGACGCTGATTTACCAGGCAGACCGGTATCTGGAAACACTTCTGTACACGAGGAAGAAAGCGGAGGAACTCTGTGGGCTGCTGGATCGGATGCGTGTTCTGGAAGCGTCAGACGGGTGATATAAGCTTGGAAATACATGGGAAAAAGATAGGGGCATGAATCATTGCCGTGATCAGAATAAGAAAAATATTCAGGAAATAAAAAATTAAAACCTTGCATTTGTACACCACCTTTTTGAAAAGTGCTATGATGGATTCATCACAGTAAAAACTTTTTGGAAAGGTGGTTTTTTATGCGATATTTTCAGGTTAATGTGCGCAGGCAGCCGACAGAATACGGTTTTATGCCAGCAATGTAGTCGTACCAGCCGGACGGGAAAAGGAAAAGGCGGCTGGCCTTTGTAAGAAAGGCAGTAAAGGTGGCGGGGCTTCCTAGGCGGACTTGGTTGATCCGAAAGAAGCCCGGAAACGGATAGGTACCTGCAAATTGAAAAAGATGAATGGAGTGTTTATGAAAAATAAAATTTTCAACAATTACAAATTTATGTTAAAGACAGTATGCAAAGCTTCCGCATCAAGGGTATGGCTGAATATATTATTTACCGTTATTAAAGATCTATTTTCAATCTTCTACAATGTGCTTTTTTTTGCATATTTTATGGATGCGGTGGAAAAAGGGAAAAGCATCGCTGCGGTCAGTAAGATATTAATTGTTTTTATTTTTATCAACATCATATTTGAGATATTAAACTCCTATTACGAACAGGCATATATCCCTA
>CAYMGZ010000012.1:0-7388 GCA_964390095.1 uncultured Lachnospiraceae bacterium
AACCCCGTTCACAAAGCCGTAGGAAGCATCCCCGCCAAATTTTTTGGCAAGCTCCACCGCCTCATTGATCGCAACTTTCTCCGGGATCTCATCGTCACAGCGCATTTCAAAAACCGCAAGGCGCAAAAGGGAAAGCTCCACTTTCCCCATGCGCGAAAGCTTCCAGCCGCTCGTTGCCTCCGACAGGACGGGGTCGATCATCCCAAGGTTTTCCCGCACACGGGAAAAACGGTCCTTGACCTGCGCCATCTCCTCTTCCCCGGCACTTGGCACGAAGTTTTCAAAATAAAACCCGTTTTGTTCCGGTATCTCACTCCCATCATGGAACTCACTCTGGAACAGCATGACAAACACATGCTCCCTGATCTCTCGTCTGGTCATCTTTTTACCATGTCCTTCCCTTTTGTTGTAGCCTATGTCCTGTTTTGTCTTATTTTGTCTTTTCTGTCTCCACACCGACGATCCGGATATTGATATTTTCCACGTCAAGCCCAGTCATGTTCTCGACCGCCGTCTTGACACGCTCCTGGATCGCGTGGCAGGTCTTCGGGATGTTGTAGCCATAGCGCATGACCACCGACAGCTCCGCGTGCACCTTGCCGCGCATCAGCTCGATCTTCACGCCCTTGGAGAGGTTGCGCACACCAAGTTTCCCCACAATCTCGTTCGTCAGGTTCCCCTGCATGGAGGCAACCCCCTCCACCTCCGTCGTCGCAAGCCCTGCAATTGTCGCGACAACGTCGTCCGCGATCTTTACCTCGCCGATCGGGCTTGATGTTTCCATCGTATATCCGTTTTCATTCTCATTTTCTCTGCTCATGTCGTTACCTCCTGCTCCTTTGGTCGTCTAACCAATTCATTTCCATTCTTTTCTTTGATTATACCAAAGAAGCGGTCTGAATGCAAAGGAAATTTTCACTCTTCCATCACCACGGTCGTGATGACGATCCCATCCACGCCAATGCCGGTTTTGCGGCTGACGATGTCCTCGATCTGCGCGACCTGCTGCTCCGTGATGCTTGGCGCGTTTACCACAACATCAACTTCCGTCTGTGAGAGCGTGACAACGACACCGACATACCCCTTTGCCTCAAGCAGTATCTCCGCCGCGTTCTCGCATTCCGCACGCGCGGTCAGCGCGATGATCTCATCGATTGCCTGCTGTTTTAATTCGTCCGCCACTGCCCCGTCCGATACGACGGACATCAGAAGCTCCTTGTTTTTTGCCCGCATCTGTTCCCTTGTCAGCTTCGCGTTGGAGAAGAAGCCATTCTCAATCGTAACGGAAGTAAACACAGCCTCCCCCGGCACCTCGTTGCTATCCGTCTGTGTACTGTCGCCATCCTTTGCCGTATCCCCCTTGCTTTCTGCATCCCCTCCGTCCGGCTCCTTTGTCTGCTCCTTGTCTTTTCCGTCCTTCTTCACGCTGTTGCTGTCCACCTCATTGCTCCCGTCAAGCTTGCCGGCCGCCACCCGGTTCTCCATTAAGACCATCTCCCCGGTATCCGACATCTGGTACGTAAAATAAGAATCCTCGCCCAAGTCCTCCGCCGACAGGTCCTGGTAATCATCGCCATCTTTCTCCTGATCCTTGTTGTCCGCATAAGCACTCCCCGAAGTCAGCGCCGCCTCATTCTCATCTTCCTTCTTCGCATCCTTCGCGAAATTCAGATACCCGACCACCGCAATCATGATCGCCAACGCCGTGATGATGATCTGGTTCTTCTTAAAAATTGACTTCATTATGTAGTCCCCTTTCTGACCTTTCTATTTCATTTCCAATACAACAATCCTATGCGCCGGCACACCAAAAAGTGCCTCCGTGGCAGAAACAATATCCATCACGATATCGTGGTCCGCACCACCCTCGCAGACGACCAGAACGCCCGCCACTTGTGCCGTGTATTCTTTTGTCACAAACGGAGTCTTATCGTTTTCATAGATCGTCTCCTCCTCCTTTTCCGAAGCGATGCTTACCCTGCTGCCACCCGCGCCGTCCGCCTCATTGAGTGACTGGGTATTTGCTTTCTGATCTTTCAATACAATCTTTTCCCCCTGGTCGGCAAGTGTGATCATGACATCCGCCTTTCCCACACCCTTGATCTGGAGAAGCACTTCTTTTAACCGTTCTTCTAAATCTTTTGTTTCACTTGTTTCTGTTTCTTTTTGTGTTTCCTCCTGCAAAACCGCCGGTTCCTCCTTTTTCCCCTCCCTGCCACCCGAAAGCGAGAGCAAAAGCAGCCCCACCGCCAGCAGAAGCAGGCAGAGATTTCTTGTTCCGATTCCTGTCCGCAGTGCTTTTAATTTTTCCTTCCACGGCACCATGCTACTCCTCCTTAATCACATTTATATGCGAGACATCCATATCATAGAAGTCCGCAATCCTCATCTGCGCCACAAATTCAAGCACCGCCCCCTCGCCGGTGCTTTTCTCCCCCTCCTCCCTTTCCAATGAAACCACAATTTCCGTGATGGAGATACGCCCTTCTTTTTTCCCGCCATCCTTTTCCCCATCTGCCAAAACCCACACGGTCATCCCGTCAATTATGCCGTCCGTGCGCCATAATTCTACTTTTTTTACCGTCAGCCCCAGACCGTAAAGTACCTCCGAAAGCTGCCTTTTTACCAGATTTTCATATTCCTTTAAGACACCGTCCTCCCATTTGCCATTCCCGTCCATTTCCCCAAGCGAGAGCTCCGCCGGTGGAACCGCCCCCTTTAAAAGCCCGGAAAAATCCGTTTTTGTGATGTAGCGCAGCACAGGTGCCGCCACGAGGAAGACAAGGCACAGGCTGATGGCGAGCTTTAGGTGTTTCCGGTATTTTTCCCCCGCAAGTTTTGCTAAGAGTTCGGTCACAAGCAGGAAGACGATGATTTGGCGTGCCCAGTCATATAATCCATGAAACATTTTTGTGCTCCTATTTTAAGTTCCGCAGAATCCCTCCCAGTTCCAATCATTCTGGAAACAAGTTTCTGTCCGCATGGCTCCCAGAAACTTGTTTCCGGCACTGTACGGGATTCTGCTGTTTTTTAGTTCCGCATATCCACTTCCAGTACCAATGACCGGGGAAGCAGATTTCCGTCCGCAAGCTCCCGGAAATCTGCTTCTGGCACTGTCCGTGGATATGCTGTTTTTAGTTCCGCAGAATCCCTCCCGTCAGGAGGTTGCGCGCAGCAGCACTGCGAACATCAGCAGGAAAAGCACCGCACCCGCGAAAAGTGTTTGGAAGAGCATGGTGATCCCTTCCGCCGTCTCGGAAAGGCAATTGACCATGCGCCGGTCCGCCACGGGTTCAACGGCGGCGGCTGCTGCCCGGTAACAAAGACTTGCCGCCAATACGCGCACAAGCGGGAGGATACAGATCAGGCCGACCACAATCATCCCGCCGGTGCCGACCGCGTTTTTGATTACATTCCCCGCCCCGCACACCGTCTCCGCCACACCCCGGAACAAATTGCCAAGCCCAGGGATCATCTCGGATATTTTTATGACCGAACCGCGCTTTAATGCATCGATTGCCGGTGTGATAAAACCAAGCAGCGTACTTGCGGCAGCTACGGCCGAGAGCGCGAGCTTTAGGAAAAAACGCACCCCTTTCGCAAGCAGCTCCGCCATTTTCCCAAGCGGTTCTTCCTTAGTCAGATGGTTTGCCAGTATGGTCATCATATAGATATGGATGACGGGCAAAAGGATGGAGACAAGGAAAGAATCCACTACGGCAAGCAGCATGAAAAACACCGCCGCCGCGGACTGTGAGGTAATGCCCCCCGTCGAAAATGCAATGGTCCCACAAAAAACCGGGATCAGCACTTTCATAAAACGGAGCAATGTGCCAAGTGTCTCCTCCACCAGCCCGCTCATGGAAAGATACCCTGATGCCAGCAGGGAAAATAACAGCAGATACGAAACATAATAGCCACTCTCCGCTACCTGCCCGTCTCGGAATGCCTTTGCAAAGCTGTTAAAAATGGAAGTTAACAGCACCAAGGCAAAAATCTGCACGAAATCCCCCCGCAGCCTGTCCACCTGCCCGGTCAGCCCCTGGCGGAGGATCTGAAAAAAACTGGACAGGGAAAAGGAAGCTTCGCCCGAAAGGACGGCACGGATATAATCGGTCAGGCTGAATTTTTCCGAGCGCAAAACGTCCTGTACCGTCCGCTCAAGTGCCTTATATTCTTCCCCTTCCATCAGCTCCTGCATATACTCCTGCCCTGCTTCCGATGCCTTTGCGCATGTTCCTTCCCCCCTAAGCGCAAAAATGCCCACAAAAAGAACAAGAAAGAGAGGGAACTGCCCCCACCGTTTTTTTTGTTTCCTCACGGCAAAAATTCCTCCAATACTTCCAAAAGAGCTAAGAGGATTGGCAGGCTGACGGCCATGATCGTCAGTTTCCCTGCCAACTCCACCTGCCCCGCCACCGCCGAAAACCCGGCATCCCGGCAAAGGTCAGCCGAGAATTCCGCCAGGTAGGTTATGCCGACAATGCGCAGCAGCACGGGAAGATATTCGCTGCCCGCGCCAAGATACCCCTGCAGCCGGTTGATTGCCGCAAGGATCACCTCAAGCTTTGAAATGCCGAACAGGAAGATCAAAAGGCAGCCCACCATGCTGATATAGACCGCGTACTCGGCCTTCTCGTTTTTTAGGAGCAGCGCGCAAAGTACCGCCACGATGCCCGCAAGTGCAATTTTAACCATAGATTACCTCTTATTTAAGTTCCGCATATCTCCTACCAGCACCAATGACCCCGGAAAGAAATTTCCGTCCGCTCCGACTCCCGGAAATTTCTTTCTGGCACTGTCCGGGGATATGCTGTTTTAAGTTCCGCATAGGGGCTTCCTACAGGGAGAACAGCGTCTGGATCGTTTCGAAAAGTTCCGCGATGTACGGTACGATCCAGAACAGGACGACCAAAAGCCCTGCAAGGCTTACTAAAAAGGCCTGGTCCTCCCGCCCGGAATGTTTCAAAATCTGGTTGAGCACCGACACTAAAATGCCGACCGCCGCAATTTTAAAGATTAACTCGATGGTCATATCCTACCTCATTTCCTAGAGTAAAAGCACAAGCAGGAATATCCCAAACAGGATTCCCATGCGCCGGAACAGTGTGGCCTTTTCCCTGTTTTCCCGTGCCAGCTCCTTTAACACCTGCGCAGACTGCTCCAAATACCATTCAATCGCTGCCACCTGCAATGCATCGTCCATCCGCCCACACATGCGGGATAACTGCTCCAAAAGTGCGATATCCTTTGACGTAAGCGCACTCCCGGCAAATGTTTTATGTAGCTGCTCGCAGAATACCTGCTCAAAACTTTCCGTCTCATGCGCGTAGAGCCGCTCCGAAACCGAAGCGAAAAATTCCGAAAATTCCCCCTGTTCCCTGGCCGCTGCCGCCGAAAACGCTTCCGGCAGGCTGCTTTTCTGGTAGCGGATATCCCCCTCGATCAACAAAAATGCCGCATAGAGCATCCGAAGCTGCCTCTCCCTGCGCAAAATTTCCGATGCCGCAAAAAAACCGATGCCTGTACAGGCCAAAAGCACCGCCGCGCTGCCGGCAAACTTTAAAAGCATGAAAGCTGCCTCCCCTCCGCGTCAAGCACTTCTTTTACGATAACCCTGCCGCTTTCTTTCCCCAAAATAAGGTAGCGGTCAAACAGACGTGCCGCACAGATTTCTGTAAGCCCTACCTTGTGCTTCAATTCCGCAAAATCCGTGCCATGTACGGTTGCGAGCAGCACACAGCCACAATGCAGTGCATGCCGCAATGCCAGAAAATCTTCCTGCCCGCCAATCTCATCCACCGCGATGACCTGGGGGGCCATGGAGCGGATCAAGAGCATCATCCCTTCCGCCTTCGGGCAGCAGTCCAGCACATCCGTGCGCAGCCCGACATCATGCTGCGGCACCCCCATGCTGCAGGCGGCAATCTCCGAACGCTCGTCCACCACGCCGACGGTCTTCCCCCCGTCGGAAAGCTGGCGCACCACATCGCGCAGCATCGTTGTTTTGCCACAGCCCGGCGGCGCGACAAAAAGGGTATTGTACACACGCCCCCCTTCCCGGATATACGGCATCAGCCCATCGGCACAGCCTTTTACAGGATGGGCAAGGCGGATGTTCAGGCAGGTGATATATTTCATGCTGCGGATGTGGTTTTCCTCCAGTACCGCCCGCCCACAGATGCCAACCCGGTGCCCGCCGGGCAGTGTGATATAGCCCTGGCGCACCTCCTCCCCGAACGCATACAGGGAGTAATTGCTGATGTATTCCACCGTCTCCTTTATCTCATTTTTCTTGACAAAATACGCCTGCGCCACATTCTTCGTTGGCTGCCCTTTTTCCGTGAGGAAAAATTCCCCGGACAGCGCAGAAAGAAGCAAAGGCTTTTCCGCCCGCAGGCGTATTTCAAAAACCTCCTCCTGCCGCATCGGCAGCTTCTGTAAGATTGTCCGCAAATGCGCCGCCATTATTTTTAAAACCGTTTCCATCGCATCCCCCCCTGCTCCCTTTTTCCCACAAACATGTCGGGACTTTTCCTGTTTGACCCACCGTCTGCACAAAGCAAATGATTGTCTTTTGCCATTCCATAGCTTTGGTTCACCGCCCGGCCATTCTAAATATATGCCTGTCCGCCCGGAATATGACTGGAGCTTGCCGTATGTGGGAAAATTCCCCATGGCTAAGGCTTCCTGCATATGGGAAGTTGCATGTAACAGTTCCATATACAAAAAGCCTCCTGTATGTAAAAAAGTTTCGTTTGAATTCGGCCTGCGGATATGCTAGACTGGGGTAAGGCCAACACGGTTTTGGCTCACTTATAAAAAACAATTTTTTCCTGCCCGCGGCATCGTGCGCCGTTTTGATGGCGCGGTTTCTTACACGGGCATCAAAAAATGCGGCGCAGTGCGCCGCAGATCGGAGGATACAATGGAATATGGATTGATCGGCGAGAAATTGGGACACAGCTACTCCAAGCAAATCCACAGCAAACTCGCGGATTATCATTACGAACTGACCCCACTGACGCGGGAGGAATTCCCCCTTTTCATGGAAAAAAAAGAGTTTAGGGCAATCAATGTGACAATCCCTTACAAATGTGATGTCATCCCGTACTTACAACACCTTGACCCGCTTGCAGAGCGTATCGGGGCGGTCAATACAATCGTGAACCGGAACGGGGAACTTTATGGCTACAACACGGATTATTTCGGTTTCCTATATCTCCTTGACAAAAACGGGATATCGGTCACCGGGAAAAAAGTGCTCGTACTTGGCAACGGCGGTGTTGCCCAGCCCGTTTTCCTGGCACTTTCCAAGCGGAATGCCAAAACGGTCATCACCGTCAAATACCGGGAGGAACCCGGCACACTCACTTACGGGCAGGCCG
>CAYMGZ010000012.1:7398-18481 GCA_964390095.1 uncultured Lachnospiraceae bacterium
CCGCAAAGCTTTATCCGGATGCGGACATCATCATCAACACAAGCCCGGTTGGAATGTTCCCGGACGTGGACGCGACCCCGATCGACCTTGCGCCTTACACAAAACTTTCCGCCGCGATCGACGTTATCGCAAACCCGCTTACGACCCGCTTCCTCCTTGATGCAGAAAAAAAAGGAGCCAAAACGGCGGGCGGGCTTTCCATGCTTGTCGCACAGGCAAAATATGCGGTTGAATTCTTCCTGGATGTTTCCATCGATGACAGGGAAATCGAGCCGATTGAAGCAGAGATCGCGGGGATGATGGAAAATGGGCAATAAGCACTCGCACGAAGCTTAAGATGCCGCAGGGCGGCCGTGCTCGGTGCAGCCTGCGATAATGGATCGCCAACGATATATAAACATAAAAAGTGCAAACCATGAAAAAAAAGGGGATATTGCAAAATACCGTTTTCCGACAACATATGGTCTTTTGCAACATCCCCTTTTCCCTATGCCTGTCCGGGCCAAACGCCGTCAGACACGCTTCATATACTCGCCTGTCCTCGTATCGATCTGGATCTTGTCACCCTGGTTCACGAAAAGCGGCACATAAACGGTCGCACCGGTCTCCACCACGGCCGGCTTCGTTGCGCCCTGCGCCGTGTCACCCTTAAAGCCCGGCTCCGTGTCCGTGATCTCAAGCTCCACAAAAAGCGGCGGTTCAATCGAGAAAACCTGGCCCTGATGGGAAAGCATCTTTACCATCTCGTTCTCTTTCACGAACTTTAACGTATCGCCAACCTGATCCTGCGTCATCGCCACCTGGTCAAAGGTCTCGACATTCATGAAGTTATAAAAATCGCCGTCATGGTACAGATATTGCATATCCGTCCTTTCGATATGCGCCTGCGGATATTTTTCGGTCGGCCGGAATGTCTTCTCAATCACACCGCCGTTCTTGATATCTTTTAACTTCGTCCTTACAAATGCGGCACCTTTCCCCGGCTTCACATGCTGGAACTCAATCACCTGATACACTGCATTGTCGATCTCCAACGTAATGCCGTTCCTAAAATCGCCTGCTGATACCATATAAAAAATTCCTCCTTAAAATTAACTACATCATAGTCTATATGATTTCTCCCAAATTTTCAACTGTTTTTTTTAAAAAATACCAATTTCTAATCGATGCGCATCGCAATCAGCGCGTCAATCGCAAGCAGATACCCCCGCATGCCAAGCCCGACCATCTGCGCCGTGCAGACCGGGGCAATCACGGATGTATGGCGGAACTCCTCCCGTTTGTGGATGTTTGAGATATGGACTTCAATCACCGGGCAGGTCAGCGACACGAGCGCATCGCGGATCGCGTAGCTGTAATGTGTGTAGGCACCGGGATTGATCACAATGCCGTCCACCTTATCCAGATATGCCTTCTGGATCCGGTCAATCAACTCCCCCTCACTGTTGCTCTGGTAAACTTCAAGCTCCACATGGCTCTCTTTTGCCTTGTCCTCCAACGTCTGCAAAAGGTAGGAATAATCCTTATTCCCATAAATTCCCTTTTCCCTCACGCCGAGGAAATTTAGGTTCGGCCCATTCAATACTAAGATCTTCATAATACTTTTCCCCTTTCTTTTGATGTTTCATTGGTACTGCAGCGCATCACATTTTCAATCTCTTTTATAATCTCGTAAAAGGATTTTCCATCTGTCTCGATGATGTGGTCGGCTGCCGCCTCATATAGCGGCATCCTCCTGCCAAGGAGGTGGTGTACCTTCTCCTTTAAATCCCCCTGCGCCAGAAGTGGCCTGCTGGTATCCCCGCAAAGCCGTTCCATGGTCATTTCCTCCGATGCCTTGAGCCAGAAAACCACACCGATGGCTTTCAGGATCCCCACATTTTCCGGCCGCAGCGGCAGTCCGCCCCCGGTTGCAAGCACGGTATTTTCAAGGGTGGACGAAAGCCTGCCAATCAGCTCTGTCTCCCTTTTCCGGAATTCCCCCTCCCCCTCCCTCTCAAAAAATTCACGGATCGTGCAGCCAAATTCCTCCTCCAAAAGCTGGTCCGTGTCAAGGAAGTTACAATGGAAGGCCCGTGAGAGCTTCCCCCCGACGCTTGTCTTCCCACAGCCCATGAAACCGATCAGTACAATATTTTCTTTCATCCGTCCCTCCCTTTGCGGCTTTTCCGGTAAAAGTACAGCACAATGGCCTCCAGCCTGCGCTTTAGCACAATCTGTATCTCCTCATGCTTTGCGAGCGGGCGGACAAGGTACGTGCGGATCCCCGCCCGCTTCGCCCCCCAGATATCCGTAAAAAGCTGGTCACCGATGAACACGGTCGCCGCCGCATCCGTTCCCATCCGCTCCATCGCCTTGCGGTAGCTTTTTGGGGAGGGTTTCCCCGCCTTGCATATGTAGGGCGCACCAATCTCCCGGTTAAAGCGCCGAACACGTTCCTCGTCATTGTTTGAGAGAAACATCACCGAAAAACCGATCTGCCTTACGCGCCGGATCAGCCCTAACGCCTGTGGGGTTGCATCCGCGCCATGCTCCACCAAGGTGTTGTCAATGTCATACAAAAGCCCGCGCACCCCATCTTTGTACAATTTTTCATACGGAATCCCATATGCGGATTCCACCGCCTCATCCGGGTAAAATCTTTGAAACATCCGCCACCACTTCCCCGCCACAATCCTTTCTTTCCATTATATCCGATTCTGCCAAAAAGAGCAAGATAAAAGCGAAACAAAAAAACCGGTGCCGAAAGCTCTTGATTCCTTTCTTCGGATGTATTATAATGAAGGAAGGGAATTGCTGCCAAAACAGGCAATTTTACTTATCCGGATAGCTTAAGGAGGTTTTACCATGAATGATTTTGCAAAAAATTTTTCCCTTGAGGGAAAAATTGCGTTGGTGACAGGCGCTTCCTACGGGATCGGTTTTGCAATCGCCAAGGCCTACGCTGCCGCAGGGGCGACGATCTGCTTTAACGACATCCGCCAGGACCTCGTGGACAAAGGGCTTGCCGCCTACGGGGAGGCCGGCATCAAGGCACATGGCTATGTATGCGATGTTACAGATGAATCAGCGGTGGACACGCTTGTCAAAACCATCGAAAAAGAGGTCGGCATCATTGATATCCTCGTGAACAATGCAGGTATCATAAAGCGTATCCCGATGTGTGAGATGAGCGCAGAGCAGTTCCGCCAAGTCATTGACGTTGACTTAAACGCCCCTTTTATCGTATCGAAAGCCGTCATCCCTTCAATGATCAAAAAAGGGCATGGCAAGATCATCAACATCTGTTCCATGATGAGCGAGCTCGGCCGCGAGACCGTTTCCGCTTACGCTGCCGCAAAGGGCGGTCTTAAGATGCTGACCAAAAACATTGCTTCCGAGTACGGCGAATACAACATCCAGTGCAACGGCATCGGGCCCGGCTACATTGCGACCCCGCAGACCGCGCCACTGCGCGAGATACAGCCGGACGGTTCCAGGCATCCGTTTGACCAGTTTATCATCGCAAAGACACCGGCTGCACGCTGGGGCGACCCGGAAGACCTCCAAGGTCCTGCTGTCTTCCTCGCGTCGGATGCCTCAAATTTCGTGAACGGACATGTCCTCTATGTGGACGGCGGCATCTTGGCATACATTGGGAAACAGCCAAAGTAAAGGGGATTTTGGGAAAATAAGGATTTTACCGGCCGGTACCGGCCGGGTTTTGACAGGCTGCCGTAGTTTTTTTCTGCGGCAGCCTGTTCGCATATAAATATATGTCTTGCTTTTTCCGATTTTCCACATTTTCCGGGATACTGTCCTTTTGCGGGAGATTCCCCTCATATCCCAAGGTATTCCCGCATCTTCCCAAGCTTTGCCTCCATCTCCCCCCGTCCTTCCTCGTAGAGCTGGCGCAGGCGCACGACATCCTTCTCCACCCGCGAAATGTCCACCGGTTTTTGCGGGCGTATGACAAAGATCCTGCCCTCCTCTTCCAATGCCGTAATCTCCTTCTGCATGGCATTGTAATGTTCCGGCACCGCAACCAGACGCTCCACCAACTTAGGGTATTTCCGGTAACGCCTTTCATATGCGAGTTTCACCGCCTTTGAGGCCGCCGGTTTTTCATAGCCCGCCTGCCTTGTCAGCACCAGCACGATTTTCCCATAGCCCTGCTCCATCGCCCGCCGGTAAGCAATCGGCTCCGCAATGCCGCCGTCCAGATAGAGGTTCCCGTTCAAGTGGATCATCGATGAGACAACGGGCATGCTGCTTGATGCCGCCGATGCCCACATGATCTCCGGTTCCTTCCCCTTTTCAAAATATTCCGCCTGCCCGGTACGGCAGTTCGTCGCAACGACCTCAAAGCGCTGCCGGGAGGCAAAAAAAGTCCGCGCGTCAAAAGGAACGAGCTCATCGGAGAGTTCCCCGAACAGAAATTTGAAATTGAAAATCCCTCCGTTGCTCACAATGTTGCGGACACTTAAGTAGCGCGGGTCATTCACATAATTTAAGTTGACATCGCGGCTGCGCCCGTTCTGTTTTGACAGGTAATTGATCCCGTTCAACGAGCCAGCGGAAACACCATTGACATAGGAGAATTCAATCCCCTGTTCCAAAAACACATCCAACACACCGGCGGTAAACATCCCGCGCAGCGCGCCGCCCTCCAACACCAAAGCTGCATCTACCATGCCTTTCCCTCCCGATAGAACCGTTTCCACTCCCCATAATCCCCTACCTCTGCCAAAAACGCATTGCTGAATGCGCCGTTCCCGCTGACATCCTCCCCGAACCATTCCGGCGGCACAAAGGCCTTTGCCTCCTCCTCGCTTGCAAATTCCACCTCCACAAAGACAAGCCCCGCAAGGCGGCCTGCAAACACATCAAGCTCCGCCCTTTGGTTTTCGTTGATCGGGAGGACATAACGGGTCTTTTCCACAAGCGCCCCGTCGATCTTTCCCCGCAGATGCTCATACGCCTCCCTCGTCAGCGGAAGTTCCACTTCCTCGTTCTGGATCGCGTATGCCTGGGAGAACCCTTTTCTTGATTTGTAAGTCAGGATGTAATCCTCGTTGCTTTTCCGGATCCGCACAACGGGTCCTTTGCAAAGGTATCCCTGCTCAATTTTTTTCACCGATGCACCAGAAAGTTCCGGCATGTACCGGACCATAAATTTCTTTTCGATTTCCATTATCCCCTCACATTCTGCCGCACGCGCGGCGAAGCCTTAACCCTGAAACCGGCAAGGGAAGCACATTTTGCCGCACGCACGGACGGCAAAACCACAAGCGGGCTGCTTGCATTATATTACAGCGGTTCCCGTGCATAAATTATGACACCGCGCAGATAATATCCTTACTTTTTTAAGGGAGGCTGAAGATGAAAAAAAATTTTGTTACCGACTTCGTCCGCTGTGGCGCTTCCGGCTGGTGCATGGAATGCATGTGGACCGGGCTGGATTCCATTTTTTTCCACAAAGACCGGCAACTTTCCTGCCGCACCTCCGTCTGGATGTTCCCTATCTACGGGTTAGCTGCCTGCTTTGCACCAGTATGCAAAAAGCTTGGCAATCACAATTCTTTCTTCCGTGGCACAATTTATATGCTTTGCATTTATGCCGCAGAATATACCACTGGCTCCCTGCTGAAAAAATGGGATGCCTGCCCTTGGGATTACAGTGCATCCAAATGGAACTACCATGGCCTGATCCGCTTCGATTATGCGCCTGCATGGTTCTGCGCAGGGTTATTTTACGAAAAGCTGCTGGAGCATTGAACCACTCCGGCAGCTTTCTTTGTTTTCCCTGTTTTTAATCATCACTGTCATCATCGGCATCATCATCGCTTCCAACATCAACATTATAGCGGGTCCTCCTGCGCAGCCTCGCCTCCTCGGAGGATTGGATGAGGTACTCCTTGATCTGTGCCGAATGCTTGATATGTTTCAGTTCCAAGGTTGGGTCCGTCGTATCCCCGGTATAGCAGATGACCGTCCCCAGCTTAAACATCCGCTCCATCAGCGAGCGCGTCAGACGCACATCCTGCACCTTATACATATATGTATCATCCTCCGTCACCGTGAGGAACCCCTTGCGGATATTGATCTTTTCCGCCCCGATTGAATATTTCGTAAAATATAGGGGAAGGCCGAGAAATTTTGTCCGCTTTTTCTCGATGTAATCGTACTGCCCACTGCCCTCTTCGTTCTCTTTTTTCATGCCCATCCTCCATTCTGTACTGCCCGCAGGTCCCTGCACATCACTCCAACGTGGTGACCGAAGTATATGTGCCATCCCTTGAAACAACCACCCGCATACCCTGCGGTTCCAGTTTTCCTGAGACTTCAAATACGACACAGCCCCCACGGCTTTCGCCAGCGGCAAGCTTTACTTCCATAAACAGCATATCCCCCTCGGTCCCTGTGACCTTTGCCGAAATGGATTTATTCCCGCCGCCATCCAGCTGATAGCTGATCTTCTGCCCTGAAAAATCAAATTCCTGCGCAATCCCCGCCGTATTCGTCAGGGTGAAATTAACCCGCAGAAGCTTTTTTCCCTTTTCCGCCCTTACGATATAGCCGTCATTTTCCTTGATCGTGTCAACAAGCTCATACCCGTCATACGCCACGCTAAGCCCTTCCAGACCGTACACTTCGCTTAACGACACGTTCTCTTTCACCTCCGTGCCGGTGTTTGTACCTTTGTGCCCGTCCCCCTTCCCATCTTCCGCCACCGTCGGCTTCGGGTTCAAGGTCGGGGATGGCACTGCTTCCGGGGCCGGGGTTGGGGTAACCAGCGCCTGTGTATAATTTTCATCGTTCCGCAGCAGCACCATCACCGCATACTCCGCTATAATATCCTGCTCCCCTTCCGTCAACGGATAGGTCTCTGCCAGACAACCTGTCAACATGACAAGCGAAGCAGCCGTTGCAGCTGTTGCCAACATCATTCTTTTTTTCACAAGACACTCCTCCAAATCAATGATCCATCCTCCCTATCATATCACGCTTTTCGGATTTCGGCAATCGTTATCTCAGAAATATTTATTTTTTCTGTGTATTTTACAAAATCTTACACCACATGCGCATCCATCTCGCACCAAAATTCGACACCGCCTTCATGGTTGACTACCCCGCATTCCTTATTGTGGGATGCCATGATGGCCTTCACGATCGAAAGGCCGATGCCGCTGCCGCCGTACTCCCTTGTGCGCGCCTTGTCCACCTTGTAAAATTTGATCCACACCTTCTCTAGTTCCTCCGGCGGGATGCGCTCCCCGGTATTGTAGACGGCAACGCGCACCACATCCCCCCTCCGGATCAATTTGATCTCGATGATGTTTGCACCGGACACATGGTTTAGGGCATTGCTGACATAATTTGTGATAACCTCCTCCATCATATACTCATCCGCCCAAACATAGACCGGGGCACTCTCCTCAAAGACCACCCGCACCTGCTTTTGCTTCACAAGGATATCAACGGACTGCAGGATGGAGCGGATCAGCGCCACGACATCAAAACGTGCAAGTTCCACCTGGTTCTGCCCAAATTCAAGCTGGTTGAGCGTCAAGAGCTTCTTCACCATCTTATTCATTTTCTGCGCCTCATCGATGATGACTTCACAATAAAACTGCCGGCTCTCCGCGTTGTCACTGATATTGTCCCCAAGCCCTTCCGCATAACCCTGGATCAGGGCAATCGGTGTTTTTAACTCATGGGTGACATTCGAGAGGAAATCTTTGCGCATCTCATCAATCTGGATTTTATTCTGGATGTCGGACTGAAGCTCATTGTTCGCACTCTTAAGCTCCGAAATCGTTTTCTCCAGCCGCTCCGACAGTTCATTCATACTGTTGCCCAAAAGCGCGATTTCATCCTTCGTCCTGCCCTTGTATTTCACGACAAAATCCAGCTCTGACATTTTTTGGGAAATTTCTGCAAGTTCCAAAATCGGCCTTGTGAAATTTTTGCTGACAAAAAAAACGACGACCGACCCAAGCAAGGCCACCACCGCCCCGACATAGGCGAGGAACCGGTTCGCAATCGCCGCGCTCTCCTGGATGCTCTCGTAGTTTGTCCGGATAAAGATTTCCACGCCATCGTCCGTCACACCGTACAGGTCAACATAATTTGCCTCCTGCCGCTTATCGTACTGCGAATAGACATCATATTCCCCATTGGAATACAAAAGCTCCACATTCGTGATCCCATAAACCGGATTCGCACCGTAAACATAAGTAATGCGTGAATATGTCATGCGTTCCCGCGCCGTTTTTGAACTGTTCAGGGTTACGATATAAGGATCCTTGATGATATATACATCAATGTTGTTTCCGGAGCATATTTCATTTAATCGGTCAATCTGCTCATCCGTAAACCCTGAAAGCTGTTTGATTTGTTCCTCCGCAAGGAGTTTTTTTACCTCCTCGTAGCTGCTGCCAAGCATGCTGACCTTTGTCTGCTGGTAATACTTCCCTAAGAAGCCCTTGTTTAGAATCCAACAGAGCAGGATCATCATTGCCATGCACACGACAAGCACAAATGTGATTTTAAAGCGCAGTGAATGCCTCAATTTCCCCATCTCCTATTTAAGTCCCGCAGTACCCCTCCCCACGCCTATATCCCGGAAAGAATTTCCCGTCCGCACGGCTCCCGGTAAATTCTTTCTGACGCGGTCCGGGGTTCTGCTGTTTTAGGGTTCCGCAGTACCCTTTGCTTCAAATTTGTAGCCCATCCCCCAGATTGTTTTGATATAGTCGCCTTTATCGCCCATTTTGCTGCGCAGTTTTTTCACATGGGTGTCGATTGTGCGCGCATCACCAAAATAGTCATAATTCCATACATTATTTAATATTTTTTCACGCGAAAGTGCCACCCCTTTATTGATCACAAAATAAGTGAGCAGCTCAAACTCCTTTACGGAAAGCTCGATCTCCCGCCCGTCGATCATGACCCGGTGCGCCGTTTTGTCAATGACGATCCCGCCTTCCTCCAAGCGCCCTTCCTCGGTCTGCATCGTCCTGCGCAGCACCGCGTCCACGCGCGCCACCAAAATTTTCGGGCTGAATGGTTTTGATATGTATTCATCCACCCCCATCTCAAAACCCATCAGTTCATCCCTCTCATCACTCTTTGCCGTCAACATGATGATCGGTACCTTGGAATACTGGCGGATTTCCCGGCAAAGCTGCCACCCGTCCATCTTTGGCATCATAACATCCGAAATAACCAGCGCAATGTCATTCTGGCTAAAAAAAATGTCAACTGCCTCCTCACCGTTTTCCGCCTCGATCACCTCGTACCCGCCCTTCACTAAAAAATCCTTGACCAGTTTGCGCATACGGCTCTCATCATCCACTACCAGGATCTTTAACTGCCCCATTCCCATTCCTCCGTTTCATATCCACCCTTTTTACATACTTTTTACCGGACTTTTGCCCCTTCCATACTTACGGCGCATCCCCTGTGATGCCAAGCTCCTTTTCCCTCCTCTGCACCGCTTCCTCCCGCTCCCTGATATCCTGCTCCCAAGCAGTATATTTATCCTGCAGTTTGACTTCGGCATCCACAAAAAGGGAATTTGGCCCAAACAGTGTGATCAGGAACATCCCCGCAATCACCAACACAAGGAATAATGTGACAATCCGCGAATTCCGCAGCTTATCCTTATAATAATCCACCATCATCCGGTTTTTCGCCTCCATTTCCTGCGAAAAACTTTCTGCCCTCTTTCCTTTCCTGCGGGGCAAGATGACAAAAACCCCGGGGACATCCTCCTCGCTTTTTCCGGAACGCAAAAGCATGGATCGCAACTCCACCAAAAAGGCCGTGCCGACCGGCGTGATGAAAGTCCTCTTTTCCACAAGCCCACAGTACATCTTATACGCCGTCTCCGCATCGGAAAGATTGGTTTTTGCACGGATATAGCGGATCGATTCTTCCTCCCTTTTTGCCTCCTCCCACTCCGCTTTTGTACCAAACGAATAAGCCCCCACAACAAAAGGTTCTTTTTCCTTCATCCCCTTCCCCCCTTCCAGCAGACAGTTTTTGTATCTTTACAAAAAACAAAAACAGAATCAATACTCCAATATCTCAATCGATTCAATGACGACCGATGTCAGGGGTTTATCATCCTCATCGGTTTCCACCGCCGCCACTGCATCCAGGACATCATACCCCTCCAAAACCTGGCCAAACACCGTATGGTGACGGTACAGCCACGGGGTTCCCCCATGGAGTTTGTATGCCTCCACTTCTTCCTCCGTCAGTTTCGTGCCATAAGCCCCCTCGATATACTGCGCAAGGGTCACCTGTCCTTTATACTCCTCATTCAAAAGCTCATCCAGCTGCAAGATGGACTCCGCACCGGCCTGCACGATAAAAAACTGGCTTCCATTTGTATCCGCACCACTATTTGCCATACATAACGCACCGCGGAACGGATGCAGCCCATCCGCGAACTCATCCTCAAAATTCTTTCCCCAGATACTCTCCCCGCCCCGACCGGTTCCGTCCGGGTCGCCGCCCTGGATCATAAAATCTTTTATCACACGGTGGAACGTGACACCGTCATAATACCCATCCTTGGCATGGGTGACAAAATTTTCCACTGCAAGGGGAGCCTCCTTCTCAAAAAAACGCACGGTGATCGCACCAAAATCTTTTATGTTTATACGGGCATATGTATCCCCCTCCTCCGGTTCCGCAAACTGGTCCGACACCCCTTCTTTCCCCGGTTTCTCCCCTTCTTCCCCTTTTTTACATCCGGCAAACATACACGATACGGCAAATATGGCTACCGCAAACAATGTGATCCATTTCCTTTTCAATGTCTCTCCCTCATTTCCATCTTACTTTTCTTTTTTATCCCGCGCCCTAAAAGTGCGCACATCCCGGCCGAATGCTGCCCACCTGCGGACGGCACACCGGGTACGGGCATGTCCGCAAATGCGAAAGTGTGTGGCAGAGTGCGCAGGACCGCCCGCCTCCCCCTTCACACAAACTTTTGCATCCCCATTCATCATACCACTTTTTTTCCGGTTTCACAAGCCTTCCTTCACATTTGCTACCGGGGCGCTTTGCCCCCGGCACAAACAATCCA
>CAYMGZ010000013.1:0-16880 GCA_964390095.1 uncultured Lachnospiraceae bacterium
GATGGAATGAGTTTTTTCTGTCTTATCTTCCGTGCGGATGATGTAGTTTTCTTCCGCCGTCAATATGTCCGGTCGGGCAGGTTCAAGGTTAACATTAATGATTTCCGAAAGCTGAGGGGACAATAGAAAAACATCTGCGGCAAACGTTGGCATGCATAAAAAATTTGACATTTTTATGGAGGGGAAAGATGGGGAAGACGGGTGAAAAAACGAGGGTGGGCAAATGGGGGCTTAAGGCAAAGATTGTGGGCCTGACCTGTCTGGTTTGTATCTGTGTGGCGGCAGTGATTGGCATATTCGGCGTGGTTAACATGAACAAGGCCATTTCCGTCAATACACGGAACGAGCTGATTATTTTGGCGGAGCAGGTGTCCGGCAGGATCAGGGCATCGTTAGGGGAGGATTTTTCGTATCTGCAGGCACTTGCAACGGATGAACGGGTTTATACTATGGGGCAGGACGAGACCGAACAGAAGAAATACCTGCTGTCGCTTGCAAAGAAGCGCGGTGTCGGCGATATCGGTGTGGCGGACCAATCCGGCAGGACGCTCACGGCGGATTTATCGACATATGCGGATGTGTCGGGCCGCGCTTATTTTATCAATGCGCTTGCGGGCAGGAATTATGTTTCCGATCCGCTGGAGGATTCCACAAAGCCCGGGGTCATGATTTTGATGATCTCTGTTCCGCTTTACGATGAGAGCGGGCAGATCGTGGGTGTTTTATACATGAAAAAGGATGGCGCGGTGCTTTCGGACATTACCGACCAGGTATCGTTTGGGGAGACGGGGAGTGCTTTCATGGTCAACGCGGAGGGGACGAACATCGCGCATCCGAACAGGGAGAAGGTCATAAGCCAGGAAAACGCGATCAAGCTTGTGGCAGGGAACCCGTCTTTGCAGGGACTTGTGGACATGCTCAGACAGGCGATGCAGGGCGGAAGCGGTTACGCGGAATACAGCTATGAGGGTGTGGAAAAATGTGTGGGTTATGCGGAGCTGCCGGAATATGACTGGCATGTAATGGTGAGTGTCGGGTATGACGAGATGTATGGCGGTGTCAGGCAGTTGGTCAGCAATATTGTGATGATCTGCATTCTGTCGATTGTTTTGTTTGCGGGGATTTCATACTTTGTTGCAGGCAGGATTGTACAGCCGATTCTTGCGGTCAGGGACGAGCTGGCGTTTATTGCGCAGGGCAACTTTACACGTCCGATGCCAAAGAAGCTATTACAGGCAAAGGATGAGTCGGGTGAATTGGCAAATGGACTGTGGCAGATGCAGAATGGACTGCGCGATACAATTTCGGCGGTAAAGGAAAGCTCGGACGGCGTATTGAATGATGCAAAGAAACAAAAGGGCAGAATGGGAAACCTGATGTCGAGCTTGGAGAAGGTATCGGAAACGGTGCAGGAGATAGCGGCTTCGTCGGAGGAGACGGCGGCAACGGCCGAGCAGATATCCACGGTTGCATTGGAAGCGCAGGAGAGCCTCGAGAATGTCGCCAAGCTTGCGGGTGATGGCAGCCAGACCTCCCAGGAGATTAAGCAGAGGGCCTATGAGCTTGAGAAGGCGACCATACGCTCCAAGGAAAATGCAACAAACATTTACCGCCAGTCCATGACAACGCTGCAGCAGGCGATTGCGGATGCGGCAAAGATCGATGAGATCGAGACACTGTCCGATACGATCCTTTCGATTGCCTCGCAGACGAACCTGTTGTCGCTGAACGCCAGTATCGAGGCGGCGAGGGCGGGAGAATTAGGGAAGGGCTTTGCCGTGGTGGCGAGTGAGATTGGCCATCTGGCGGATGATTCCAAAGCCTCGGCCAGCCGGATCCAGATGATTACAGGCGAAGTGGTACATAGTGTTGAAAACCTGAGCAAATGTGCCCGGGATATTCTGGAATTTATGGAAAGTATTGTCATGCGGGATTATGAGAACATGGCACAGACCAGCAGGCAATACAATGCCGATGCGGACAGTGTCCGTTCGATCGTATCGGGCTTTGATGAATCCGCAGGGAAGGTGCTTGAAACGATCCAATACATCGTATCTGCGCTCAAGGACATTACGACGGCGACGGAGGAATCCGCGGCGGGCATTACCCGGATTGCCCAGAGCAGTGCGGAGATTACGTCGGAGGCAAATGAGGTTGTCGGCCTGGCGAATGAGACGGGGGAGAAGGTGCATGGGTTGTCGGAGAAGGTATCATTTTTTGAAGTGTAAAGATTGCTTTCGTTAGCAGGCAGGATACAAGTCCGGATCAAATTTCTCCCCGTGCAGGGCGGGAAGCGAAAAAACGAGGGGGAGGTTTTTTCATGGAAACAACAATACAGGACATTACAGGGCAATTTACAGGCCGCATCATTGCGGTCAGCGATGTCCATGGGCACGGACATTATTTAAAAGGGCTTCTGGAAAAAATTACTTTTACAAAGGAGGATGCGCTTGTCATCATCGGGGATCTGATCGAGAAAGGCGGGAACAGTTTAGCCACTGTGCGCGACTGCATCAAGATGCAGAAGGAGGGCTACCATATTTATATGTCGGCGGGCAACGTGGACTTTTCACGGCTCTCAAATTTTTTTGACCGCAGCGCGGGGCATGGGGGGCGCTTTGTGGAGGAACTGCGTCAGGCAAAGGAAGTCTGGCGCTGTGGCTTGTTCCTTGAGATCCTTAAGGAAATGGGGATCCCGCTTTCGCAGGTATGCCCGGAGAATGCGGGGGAGGTCAAGGGGAAAATCGCTGCCGCCTACAAGGAGGAACTGGGATTTTTTGCAGGCCGCCCGACCATCATCACCTGCGGGGATTATATCTTTGTGCACGCCGGGATTCCAACGGACCGGCTGGAGGAGTTAAAGAATGAGGATGGCTTCCGGTTTTTAAAAACCGATGCGTTCCTTGAACAAAAGCATGTGTTTGGGCGGCCTGTGGTGGTGGGGCATTGGCCGGTCTGCCTGTATGGCACCGGTGTTGACTGTATGGATCCGGTGTTCGACTACGAACGGCACGCGGTCGCGATTGACGGTGGCTGTGCGCTAAAGAGGGGGGCACAGTTAAATGCGCTTCTGATCCCGCATCCGCATGCCGGGCTTTTGGAAGTGGGTACGCAGACATATGACGATTATCCCATAGTATATGCAAAGACGGCACAGGAGGCAGTTCCCGCCACGGTTTGCATCCGTTTTTGGGATGCGGAAGTGGAACTGCTTTCCGGAAAAGAGGAAGCGGCCCTGGCAAAAAAGCAGGAAGCTTCGCAAAAACATTCCCCGGAAAGCTTCCCGGCGCAAAGGCATGCCCGCTTACAGGAGGTCGTCACCCTGCGCCACAAAAGCAGCGGCCAGGTATTTGAAGCCCCCAAAAATTATCTCTACCGCAGGGGGGAGAGGCTTTTGTGCTCTGACTTTGCAAACGCGGGCTTAGGGGTGCAGGAGGGGGAAGCGCTAAAATTAGTGACGGAAACGAGCGCCGGGGCAATCGTGAAGAAAGGCGGCACGATGGGCTGGTATTTTGGGGAATTGTTACATTGATGGTCCTGGCGCACGCTGGAAATGGGATTTAGCTTCCATTTTTTGGAAACCATGGAGGAAACCGTGCAAAAAGCTTTGCCCGAAATTCGCAAATTGACTTGAAATCACCCCGCGGATAGTGTATACTATGAGGCAGGTTTGGGAACACCAAAAGCAGGAGGCATTGCGATGATCGAGGCAACGAGCTGTGGTGGTGTTGTTATATTCAGAGGGAAGATTCTGCTGCTCTATAAGAATTATAAAAACAAGTATGAGGGCTGGGTCCTGCCGAAGGGTACTGTGGAGGAAGGCGAGGAATACAAGGAGACGGCAGTCCGCGAGGTCCATGAGGAAACCGGGGTGGCGGCCCAGATCATTAAGTATGTCGGCAAAAGCCAGTATACCTTCAATACTCCCCAGAACACTGTGCAAAAGGATGTGCACTGGTATCTGATGATGTCTGACAGTTATTACAGCAAGCCACAAAGGGAAGAATTTTTTATGGACTCCGGGTATTATAAATTTCATGAGGCATACCATATGCTGAAATTTGCAAACGAAAAGCAGATTCTGGAGCGCGCGTACAGCGAGTATAATGACTTAAAGCGGGGGAATCTGTGGGGCAGTAAAAAATATTTCTAGGAAGGGGAACCCCATGCGGTGAGGAAGCAGCCGTGTGGGGTTTTTCGTGATTTTCCGGCCTGTTTGCTTTGTTTTTTGTAACAGTCCAGCTTTGAGTTTACCTCTTACGTTTTTCCCGAAAATTTAGATTTTGGTTGCTAAGAAGTAGGATGGGTGCTATAATGGAGTGGTTGCTAATGGAAATGGCAATAGAATGTACGGTAAATCAAAGGAGTGGAATACGATGAAGGTGAAACAAAAGGGGATCCTTTCGCTTGTGCTTACAGTGCTTGTGATAGCGGCCACGGCGTTTGTGGCAACCTGCGGAATCGGGTCGAAGAAATGGGGAAGCATGTCGGATGTCAAGCTTGGGCTTGACCTTGCCGGTGGTGTCAGCATCACATACGAGGCGGTAAAAGAGAACCCGACCAAACAGGAGATGGATGATACTTTTTATAAAATGCAGCTCCGCGCGCAGGATTTCAACAGCGAAGCCGCTGTTTATATGGAAGGGGATACAAGGATCAACGTGGATATCCCGGACGTGACGGACGCAAATGAAGTCCTGGAAAAACTTGGCGATGCCGGGAAAATCTATTTTATCTACGGCCAGTCCGCAGAGGGCGAGGCAAACATTGTGGCGGATACAGAAAGTGAGAGCGGATGGGCGCTTGCAAGGCCGCTTGAGGACATTATCGCGGACGGCGATGTCGTCATCGACGGCGCATGCATCGCGGGGGCGCAGGCGGACATCGCCCAGAACAACCTCGGCGCGAACAGCTATCAGGTAAGGCTTATGTTAAACGATTCCGGGAAGAGCAAATTTTCGGAGGCGACCGCTTACGCGTACAGCTATTACAGTTCGTCCAGCATCCGCAACATCATCGCGATCGTGTATGACGGTGCGGTGTACAGCGCACCGATGGTATCCGCGCATATCTCGGACGGGAACGCGGTCATCAACGGGCAGAAGGATTACAACGAGTCCAACCAGCTGGCCAGCATCATCCGCAACGGGGCACTCCCGTTGGAACTTCAGGAGATCCGCTCCACGGTCGTCGGCGCAAAGCTTGGGACCGAGGCAATCAATACCTCGCTCATGGCAGGGTTGGTCGGCTTTATCCTTGTGCTGCTTTTCATGGTCATTGTCTACCGGATCCCGGGCGTGGCGGCGAGCCTTGCGCTCTGCCTGTATGTGACCGTCATGATCATCTGCCTGAACCTGTTCAACGTAACGCTCACCTTATATGGTATCGCGGGTATCATCCTTTCCATCGGTATGGCAGTGGACGCGAATGTCATTGTGTTTACGCGTATCAGCGAGGAACTTGGCACCGGCAAGACGGTGCGTTCTGCCATCAAAAAAGGCTTTGAGAAAGCGCTTTCCGCTATTATCGATGGCAATGTGACGACCCTGATTGCGGCGGTGGTGCTTTATTTCCTTGGTTCAGGCACGATCAAGGGCTTTGCACAGACGCTGGCAATCGGTATCATCCTCTCGATGGGAACCGCATTATTTGTGACAAAATTTATCCTAAATGCACTTTATAGCATTGGGCTGGACAATGAGAAGTTTTATGGCGTAAAGAAAGCGGCAAAGGTGTTTGCTTTTACGAAACACCGGATGAAATATGTCATTGTCTTTGGCGTTGTTGTGGCCATCCTCGTCATTTCAATGTTGATCGGCAAGGGAAAGACCGGAAATGTGCTTAATTACGGCTTGGATTTTATGGGCGGTACCTCCACGGAGATCGTGTTTGGGGGCAATGCGCCGGGAAATAAGGAACTGGAACAGCTCGTTTTGGACACGCTCGGCAAATCAGGTGAGGTTGTCCAGATTCAGGGCGAGGAAGCAGCAATCATCAAGACAGAGGTGCTAAGCCTTGCGGAGAAAGCGAAATTGGAGGCGGCACTGCATGAGAGATATGGTGTTTCGGGTGAGGACATCACCTCGACAAGCATCAGCGGCACGGTCAGCGGCGAGATGAAATCGGACGCGGTCGTGGCGGTTTTGGTCGCGACAATCTGCATGATGCTTTACATCTGGATCCGTTTCAAAAACCTTGGTTTTGCGGCAAGCTCGGTGCTTGCGCTCTGCCATGACGTGCTGTTTGTGCTGATGATCTATGCAGTGTCGCGCATCTCGGTCGGCAATGCATTCATCGCCTGCATGCTGACATTGGTCGGTTACTCGATCAATGCAACCATCGTTGTATTTGACCGGATCCGCGAGAACATGAAGGAGAAATTAAAGAAGGATTCCCTTGAGGATGTCGTGAACGCGAGCATCAGCCAGACGGTATCAAGAAGCATCAATACTTCGCTGACGACCTTCATCATGGTGCTAATGCTTTCGGTCTTTGGTGTTTCCTCCATCCGCGAGTTTTCGGTCCCGCTGATGGCAGGTATCGTCTGCGGTGCATATTCGTCCGTATTTTTGGCGGGCACCCTGTGGTATGTCATCAATAAATTCCGGGAAGGGAAAGAAGGGGCGGGCGCTTAAAGCAGGCTATTTTCATAGGTGGTCCGGGAGGCTGGTTTGTAAAAAGATACAAATGCAGCCTCCTTTTTTTACAGTGAGATATTTGTTTGCGTTTGTTTGTGGGAAATTTTTTGGAGGTTTGCAAACAGGGGGCTGCCGGAAAATAATATCCGGGGGATGACCATTTTTGGGCATGAGGAAAGAAGGGGAAAATTTTGAAAGAGAAATGGATGGTAAAGAACAAATCGGCGGATTTTAAGTCCATCGCAGCGCGGTTTGGCATCAGCGAGGTGGTGGCGCGCCTGATGGTAAACCGGGGGGTCATAGAGCCTGCGGACATGGAGGCATACCTGCACCCGGACATCCGCCAACTGCACCCGGCGGGGCTTTTAAAGGACGCAAAAAAGACGGCAGTTCTTTTGGCGGAAGCGATACGGGAGGGGAGACGTATCCGCATCATCGGGGATTACGATGTGGATGGCGTAATCGCAACCTACATATTTATGGAAGTGCTGACGCAGTGCGGCGCGGCGGTGGATTTCGCGATCCCGGAGCGCGTCCGCGACGGGTATGGGTTGAACCTGCGGCTGGTCGAAGAAGCGGCGGCGGACGGGGTTGACACGATCTTAACCTGCGACAATGGCATTGCGGCGGTGGAACAGGTTGCATACGCGAAGGCGTGCGGGATACATGTGCTGGTCACCGACCACCACGAGCTGCCCGGACAGCTCCCGGATGCCGATGCCATTGTCAACCCAAAGCAAAAGGATTGCACCTACCCTTACAAGGGGCTTTGCGGTGCGGCGGTTGCCTACAAGGTGGCGGAGCTGGTCTATGAAGCCTGCGGGAAAGAGAGTGCCTGTGCGGGGGAACTGATCGCGTTTGCCGCGGTCGCGACCGTGTGCGACGTGATGGAACTGACCGGGGAAAACCGCACCTTGGTAAGCCTTGGGCTTGCCATGCTGCGCGGCAGCAAAAATTTCGGGATCCAGGCGCTCTGTGCGGCCAATGCCATCCCGCAGGAGACGCTGTCGTCCTACCAGCTTGGTTTTGTGTTAGGACCCTGCATTAACGCAACGGGGCGGCTTGAGACGGCGGAGCGCGGCGTGCGGCTTTTGCTCACAAAAAACGAGCAGGAAGCAAAAGAGATTGCCTCAAGGCTTAAGGAGCTCAACGACATCCGTAAGGACATGACGGCAAAGGGCGTGCAGGAGGCGGTGGAACTGGTGGAAGCAGGTGCGCAGGCCGGGAACGGGGCGGCTGAGGCAGGGGAGGGAACGGATGCCGCGCAGCCACTGGATGCGCAGGCAGGAGGGAAAAAGCGTGGGAAGCAGCCAAAGGAAATGGACAAGGTACTCGTGGTTTTGCTTGAGGACTGCCACGAAAGCCTTGCCGGGATTATCGCGGGGCGGCTGAGGGAGCGCTACAACCGCCCGGCTATCGTGCTGACAAGGGCGGAGGGGGGCTTAAAAGGCTCGGCACGCTCCATCCCTGCATATTCCATGTTTGAGAAGCTGACGGAATGCAAGGAATTCCTTGAGCGCTACGGGGGACACCCGATGGCGGCAGGCCTCTCGCTCCCGCCGGAAAATTACCTTCCGCTTAAAAATGCGCTGAATGAAAGGTGTGGATTGACAGAGGAAGACTTAACGCTTAAAATATCCATTGACGCAGTGCTGGCGCTTTCCGGGCTTTCGACGGGTCTGGTGGAGGAGATGGAAAAACTGGAACCATACGGCGCGGGCAATGAAAAACCAGTGTTTGCGGAACGGAAACTCAAGGTGCGCCGGATGACGGCAATCGGGAAGGCGCGCAAAATGTTCCGTTTTTTGGTGGAGGATGCGTATGGCACGCAGTTGGATGCCCTGTACTTCGGTGACGGGGAGGCGTTGGAGCAGGAGATGGTGGCTTTCTACGGGGAAGATGCGGTGCGTGCGCTGTATTGCGGGGAGGATGCGGGGGTGCGCATGTCTGTCGTGTATTATCCGTCCATCAACGAATACCGCGGTACGCGGACGCTCCAGATCGTGGTACAACATGTTTTGTTGGGAAAATAAGGAAATTAAGGCAAAAAACAATTGTTGAGGGGTAAAACAATGCTTGACCAGAATCAGTTTATGGAAGCGCTTTCGGCGCTTGCGGATTACGCGCTTTATAATGGTAATGTGCTTACAAAGGCCCAGGTGGAGGACAGTTTTGCCGGGATGGAGCTGAGCGAGGCACAGTATGACATAATCTACCGCTACCTGTTCGAGAAAAAAATCACAATACAGGGGATACGGATCGAGCCGGTGGGGGAGGGGGCGGGCACCCAAAAAGAAAAGGAAGGAAACCGTGGCAGCGGGGAAGAAAACGGAGGGGAAGGAACAGGTTCCCGCTATTTGGATGTCTACTTAAAAGAGATCGCGCCCTACAGGATTTCCGGTGAGGAGCGGCATGCGCTTGCCGTGCGCCTGCTTTTTGGCGAGGAGGATGTGTTCGGCCCGCTTCTGCATGCGTCCCTGCACGAGGTCGTAGGCATTGCAAAAGCCTACCGTGGCAAGGGGGTGCATGTGGAGGATCTGATCCAGGAAGGCAACATCGCCCTGATGCAGGTTTTAAGGGAACTGACGGGGAAAGGGCAGATGGAGGAGCCGCTTGCCTATATCCACGAGTATGTGCGGTGCGCGGTTGCGGCGTACATTGACGAGCAATGCGCCTATGGGGAAGCGCAGCAGCGCATTGTCGCAAAACTTGGGCTTTTGCACGAGGCGGCAAAGCATATGGCAAAGGAGAACGGGGTACTTCCGGACCCGCAGGAACTGGCGGATTTCACGAAACTTTCCGTGGAGGAAGTAAAGGAGCTTGTGCGGCTGTCGAAAGATGTCGATTTTTTCGGGAAGGATATTTAAATCATGAAACTTTTGGATGGAACAAACATCACATTGGGAACCTGTTATTACCCGGAGCACTGGGACCGCTCCCTGTGGCCGAAGGATCTCGCCCGCATGAAGGAGGCAGGGATTGCCGTCGTGCGCGTGGCGGAATTTGCGTGGAGCAAGATCGAGCCGCGAGAGGGGGAGTACACTTACAAATTTTTTGACGATTTCCTCAACCTCGCCCATGAGATGGGCATGCAGGTCATTTTTTCAACCCCGACGGCAACTCCCCCGGCGTGGCTGACGGAAGAATATCCGGAGGTTTTAAACGCGACGCGCGACGGCGATTTGATCCGGCACGGGTCAAGGCGGCATTATAATTACAATTCGCCCGTCTACCGCGAACTTTGCGCAAACATCGTCGAGCGCATCGGGGGGCATTACGCGGGGCATCCCGCCGTAATTGGCTGGCAGTTGGACAATGAATTTAACTGCGAGAACCAGGCGTTTTACTCGGAGAGCGACAATATCGCGTTCCGCAGGTTTTTAAAGGGAAAATACGGAACGATCGAGTGCCTGAATGAGGCCTGGGGCACGGTATTCTGGAACCAGACCTATACGGCGTTCTCGGAAGTGCATGTGCCGCGCCGGACAAATACCGGAGCCGTCAACCCACATTTGGAGCTTGATTATATCCGCTTTATCTCGGCCAGCGTCTGCTCGTTTGCGGCAATGCAGGCTGATATTTTACGGAAGTATATAAAGCCGGGGGATTTTATCACGACAAACGGCATGTTTGGGCATATTGACAACCATGCGCTGAACCGGGACAGCTTGGATTTTTATACATATGATTCCTACCCGAATTTTGGGTATTGCGTGGACGGTTTTTCGGAGCAGGAACCGATGAAGGACCGGTGGTGGAGCAGGAATTTGACACAGGTGCGCTCCATCTCGCAAAAATTTGGGATCATGGAGCAGCAGAGCGGCGCGAACGGCTGGAATGTGTCGATGGAGGCACCAACGCCAAGGCCGGGGCAGATGACGCTCTGGACAATGCAGAGCATCGCGCACGGCGCGGATTATATCAGCTATTTCCGCTGGCGGACCTGCCCGTTTGGCACAGAGATGTATTGGCACGGGATTTTGGATTATTCCGGCAGGGAAAACCGCAGGCTCAGGGAGCTGCGTGAGATCCATAAAAAACTGGAAAACCTAAAGGAGGTCGCGGGTGCAACCTATGAGGCGCGGGCGGCCATCGTGTGCGATTACGACAATGAGTGGGATGCGGAGGTGGACCACTGGCATGGCAGGGTGCAGCGGCCAAGCGGGGACGCGCTCTTTGTCGGGCTGCAGCAGTCCCATATCATGTTTGATTATGTCTATCTGGATGACTTTGTGGATGCGGGGCAGCTGGCACGCTACCATGTCCTGTTCTACCCACACCCGGAAATCCTGACAAAGCAGAGGATGAAGCTTTTGGAACAGTATGTGGGGTCGGGCGGCAAGCTGGTATTTGGCTGCCGGACGGGGCAGAAAGACCTGTGCGGTTTTTGTGTGACGGAGCCGCTCCCCGGGCTTGCCGCATGGCTTACCGGAACGGATGTGCCGGAATACGGCCTTGCCGCGCCGGATGAGGCGGACGTGCGTGTGGACTGGGATGGCGTGAAGCTGACCGCGCCGGTTTTTCGGGATATGCTGGCACCGGTGGGGGAAAACGCGCAGGTGCTTG
This sequence comes from uncultured Lachnospiraceae bacterium, assembly GCA_964390095.1. Lineage (GTDB taxonomy): Bacteria > Bacillota > Clostridia > Lachnospirales > Lachnospiraceae > RGIG4057. The sequence continues at coordinate 11,205 of CAYMGZ010000013.1, forward strand.
CGCGTTACGAAGGCGGTTGCTACGCGGGGGAACCGGCTTTAATCAAAAATAGTTTTGGGCAGGGCGAAGTATATTATTATGGGAGCACATTTGATGTGGATACCGTGAAGGTTTTCCTCCAAAAACTTTCGGTCAAGGAGCCGCTCCTCGTGCTCATCGATGTGCCGGAATGCTGTGAATTTGCCGTGCGGCGCAAGGAAAACAGGGATTATATTTTTGTGCTGAACTATACGAAGGAAGAGGTAAAGATCAATTTGCGCCTGCCGCTGTTTGAGTTGATTGCAGGACAGGAGGAGGAAGGGGAGGTCACATTGCAAAAGTATGGCGTGAAAGTGTACCGACGGGTATTTTAACTATTTTATACCCTTTGTCCAGGTTTTACGTATGGATAGTTTATCCGGAAAATTTTTGGCGTGGAACTTTTTTGGTTTGAAATTTGGGATTCTGGAAAGTTTTTGGCAGGTTTCTGTTTAGTATAAAATTTGTCTTTCGAAATAATTGCAGTGTATGCAAAAAGAAAGGGGAAAGCAATGGCAGAGTTTCAGGTAGCAGCAGTATTTTCCAACCATATGGTGCTGCAGCGGGATAAGAATGTAAAAATATTTGGTGAGGGGGAGGACGGACAGACTGTCACGGTAAAATTCCGGGAACAGGAAGTCATGGCATTGACCGTGCAGGGGCGTTGGTGTGCCACGCTTGCCCCGATGCGCGCGAGCGCGAGGGTAGCAAAAAGCACCGACCCATACGGGGACCAGTTCTTGGGGGATACGATGACCGTAAGCTGCGGTGGGGCGGTGCGCACCTTCGTGGATGTGGCGGTCGGCGAGGTCTGGCTTGCGGGCGGGCAGTCCAACATGGAGTTTGAACTGCAGAACTGCCGGGGCGGCAAGGATTTTCTGGCAAACGACAAAAATCCGGGCGTGCGCTTTTATTACACGCAGAAAAATGCTTACAAGGATGCGCATTTTTACGAGGCGGAGCAAAATTCCTGCTGGAGCACTTTCGACGCGGAGCGCGCAAAGTGCTGGTCGGCGGTGGGGTATTTTTTTGCAAAGCGCCTGGCGCAAAAGCTGGGGGTCGTGGTCGGGGTGATTGGCTGCAACTGGGGCGGGACTTCGGCAAGCTGCTGGATGGACCGGGAGACGCTTGCAAGGGATCGGGAGCTAAAAACTTATCTGGAAGATTATGAGGCGGCGGTTGCCGGGAAAAGCGAGGAGGAACAGATTGCGGAGTACCGCGCCTACGAGGAATACGACAGGCAGTGGAACGAGCGCGCTGCCGTCTGCTATGCCGAGGACCCTGCGATGTCGTGGGAGGAAGTGCAGCGCCGCTGCGGGCAGAACAAATGGCCGGGACCGATGGGGTGCATCAACCCGTTCCGCCCGGCGGGGCTCTATGAATGTATGTTGGAACGGGTCATGCCATATACGTTGCGCGGGTTTTTGTATTACCAAGGCGAGAGCGACGACCACAAACCACACATGTACGAGCGGCTGTTCCGGGAATTGATTGCGAAATGGCGGGAGGACTGGGAGGATGAGCACCTGCCGTTTTTGATGGTACAGCTGCCGATGCACCGCTACGCGGCAGACCCGGATTACAAGCATTGGTGCCTGATCCGCGAGGCGCAGATGCGTGTGTTTGAAACCGTGAAAAATACAGGGATTGCGGTGATCTTAGACCAGGGGGAGTTCAATGAGATCCACCCGAAGGAGAAAGAGGTGGTCGGGGAGCGTCTGGCGCTGCAGGCACTGTGGCTGGTCTATGGGCAGTGCACGAAAAAGGGGGCGTTTGGACCAATCTTCCGGGATGCGGTATCATGCGGCAGGGAACTTTTGGTCAGCTTTGACTTTGCGGAGGATGGGTTTTCCTTTTGCATGGATGGCGGAAAGGAAGACAAAGGACAGGGACCTTTTGCGGCGGCATGCCCGGATGGAAGCGAAGGATGCGCGCTCCCGGCAGGTTTTGAAGTTGCAGGCAGGGACCGGCAGTTTGTGCCTGCGGATGTTTTGCCGGATGCAGAACACGCCAATGTCCTGCGGCTTTCGGCAAACGGGGTCGAATGTCCGGTTTATGCAAGATATTGTTGGACAAACTATGGGGCAGTGAATTATTTCGGGAAAAATGGTCTGCCGGTGGCACCGTTTCGCACAAGCAGAAAGGATGAAAAAGAACAAGGAGAACCGGAGGAGAAGGTACAGATCCGTCAGGTGATGGAATTATAAAAAGTACAGGATTATAATGTAATATAGAGGGAGGACTGCGGCTGCAACGGTTGGTTGACAGATTGCCTGCCGTGGTTTTCTTGCTTGCAACGCGCAAAAATGCTAGATTTAGGGCAGCCGCAGAAGGGATGGCTGCCGGGATGTATGTTTTTGGAAAAATATAGGAAATCCTCTGCGGGAATAAAAAAGAAGGGAGAAAAAAATGATTTTAGCGGACAAGATTATTCTCGAGAGGAAGAAAAATGGATGGTCGCAGGAGGAACTGGCAGAGCAGCTTGGCGTGACAAGGCAGGCGGTTTCCAAATGGGAGGGGGCGCAGAGCACCCCGGACTTGCAGCGCCTCCTTGAGATGAGCAAGCTGTTTGGGGTCACGGTGGATTACCTGATCAAGGATGAGATGGATGTGGCGGAGTGCATCCCCGCGGATGCGCAGGGGGAATCTTTGGTGCGCCGTGTCAGCATGGATGAGGCAAATGATTTTCTGCGGGTCAAACGGAAAACTGCGCCGCAGGTCGCCTTTGCGACCATGCTGTGTATCCTTTCCCCTATAACCTTGCTTCTTCTTGGTGTATGCGCGGAACAAAATGTGGTTTCGTTGTCAGAGGATGCGGCGGTAGGGATTGGCATGATTGTGCTGCTCGCCATCGTGGCGGTGGCCTGCGCCATTTTTATCAGCAGCGGGATGAAAACAGAGCCATATGCCTTTTTGGAAAAGGAAGTCATCGAAACGGAGTATGGTGTGACCGGGATGGTGAGGGAGAAAAAACACCAGTACAAGGATATCTATACAAAGTACAATATCATCGGAACGGTAACCTGTATCTGCGGTGTCATGCTGTTATTTGCAGGGGTCGTAATTTCGGGGAGCGACCTGGTTGCGGTAGTGTTTTTATGCCTGATGTTTTTGGTGGAGGCGGTCGGTGTATGCTTTTTCATCGTGGCGGGGATCATACAGGCAAGCTTTGAGAAATTATTGCAGGAAGGGGATTACAGCATCCAAAAAAAGACGAAGGTTTCCGTGGGAACGGTTGTCACAACAGTTTATTGGCTGGTTGCGGTGGCGGTTTTCCTTGTGGCCGGGCTGGTATATGGGGATTGGAAAAACAGTGTATTTATCTGGCCGGTCGCGGGTGTCCTGTTCCCGGCAGTGCTTTCGGTGGTAAAAATATTTGAGAAGAAATAAAAAATAAAAGGATATGGCAGGAACGGTTGCAGGAGTTTCAGATGATTAAAAGGGCTTTGGCGAGAGCTTGTGGCAAAAGGAAGAAATGGCACAAGCTCTTGCCGGGGCTTTTTATTTTGACCGCCTTTGCCCTGTAGCTGTTTCTGGATATATGCGAAGGTTTGCGGATACATTCTGGCAGCGCCGACAAAGTATTTTACATAAGGAAACAAAAAAACTGGAAATGTGAAAAAACCGATGGAAAACCGTATTTACTTTTGCCATAAACTTTGCTATGATAAAAAAAGCAAAACATGTGCCGGAAAAGGCATTTTCAGGGAGATTATAAAAAAGCGGGGGAAATCGCGAAAGGAGGACATTTATGAGCGGGTTTTCAAAAAAATTGAAAATCAGGATTGTTACGATGGTCATTGTTGCGATGTGCGTGATGAGTTTTTCGCCAATGACAGCGTATGCATCCGAAGCTGGTGCTTTTGAGCGTACAACGGTCACGGTGGGCGGGAGGGATTACGAGGCGGTCCGTTACCGTGGGGGGGAACCTTTCGTTTTGGAACTGAGGGTGGATGGTTTTACGGGAGGGGAACTTTCGAATACCTATTTTAATGTGCTGTTTGGCAGGGATGGCTTTGGGTCGGTCACTGTGACGGGGGCGGCTGTCAGCTATGGGATCCCTGCAAATCCGGATGGGGATTATTATAAAATTGATAACTGGAATGCAGGCAATGCAGGGACGTATGAAGTGGCACCGAGGGAGGGGGCAGACTCCCTGGTTATGGCATTTGTTCCTTCCGACCCGCAGGCATTGCTTTCCATGGATTGGTATGCGGATGCGTCGAACAGGCTGACGGTCCGCTTATATCCGGGCGATGCAATCTCCACGGACTACGGCATACTAAAAAGTTTTGAGGAAGCCCGCGCCGACCACGGGATCGGGACGGCGGGGGAATTTGGTGTTTTTGCCAATTATTTTGAGGCGCGCAGCGATTATGAGGCAAATGTTGCGGCGGAGGAGGCGAACATTTCCTCCTACCGGCTGGGCAAGATCGCTGGCACGCTGAATGCTTCCGGCAATGCATATAATGTGTCCTACATTGAGCGGCTGCATACGGAAAACATAGGGGAGATCGTCGATGGCCCGCAGGCCGTGCTTGTCCTTGGCAGCGATATGGAGGGGAATCCCCTGCATATTACAAAGAGCAGTGGCGGGAATTGGCATATATATGCGGATGGACTGGAGGCAAGGAAGATTGCCGCGGCAAACCAGCTGTCATATGCGTTCCTGATTTCGGATTTAAGTACATATGCAATGGAGAAACAAATTGATTTCCCGGGTGCGTTTTCTTCCCTTAAGGATATGGCAAGCCAACTGATGGGGCTTCCTGTTTTGTCCGTGGGAAGGACGGGGGATGGCTATGCTGTTTTTGGTGAGGGCGGGGAAAACCTTGACGGGCGCAGCGTGGAGAGTATCCGGATCGATGGGAATACGATAACGATCCATTGCAAGACAAACCAGAACAATATTGTCACGCTCCCGGCATCCCTGCTGCGGGAAGACCATTGGGAGGTACACTTTGTAGGGGATGGGGATTATTCCGTCATCATCAATGTAACGGATATTGAAAATGACATATTGTTCTCAAATGGCAAGTTTAGTATTAACGATTATAGCTTTGAGAACGGGTACGATCCCCGTGCAGGAAAGGTGTTGGTCAACCTTGGCACTTATTCCGGCTCCGTCTGGCTGGGGGAGATGAAGGCAGGAACGATCCTTGCACCGGCAGCGGAAGTGAAAGTTGCGACAACACATAACGGTTCTGTCATTGCAAGCAGGGTTTATGTCGAGAGCGGGGAAATCCACAAGAATACCTTTGAATGGCTTCCGGATCCAACACCGAGCCCGACCCCAACCTTAAGCCCAACGCCGAGCCCGACGGATACGCCGACTCCGAGCCCAACGGTTTCGCCGACCCCAACGCCGAGCCCGACCCCGTATAATACAATACCAACCCCGACGGGGGAGGTAACACCAAGTCCGGAGCCAAGCCCGACAAGTACGGTAACACCGGAGCCAACCTCTCCGGGAGAGGACACACCGACCCCAAGCCCAAGCCCGGAAGCTACGGCAAGTCCGGAGCCAACCTCTCCGGGAGAGGACACGCCGACCCCAAGCCCGGAAGCGACGGCAACGCCGAAGCCAACCCCGCCGGGAGAGGACACACCGACCCCAAGCCCGGAAGCTACGGCAAGTCCGGAGCCAACCCCGCCGGG
>CAYMGZ010000013.1:16980-18390 GCA_964390095.1 uncultured Lachnospiraceae bacterium
CCGGGTCTGACCCCGCCGGGAGAGAACACACCGACCCCAAGCCCGGAAGCTACGGCAAGTCCGGAGCCAACCCCGCCGGGAGGGAACACACCAACGCCGACCCCAAGCCCGGAAGCTACGGCGACACCGGGTCTGACCCCGCCGGGAGAGAACACACCGACCCCAAGCCCGGAAGCTACGGCAACGCCGGAGCCAACAACCCCGCCGGAAGGGAACACCCCAACTCCGACACCATATAACACGATACCGACAGACACGCCGCTTCCGACCCCGACTAATACACCAACCCCAACGGCTGAGGTGACATCCACCCCGACCCCGACGATGATCTTCCGTGAGGTCGTGCCATCTTTGACCCCGGCACCGGATGCCTCGGAAACCCCGGCATCGGACATAACCCTAACCCCGGAACCAACGGATGGGGGAACGCCGACCCCGCAGGAACCAGTTCCGACCCCGCCGCAGGAAATAATAGAGATCCCGGACGATGAAAATCCGCAGGGAACCCCGGAACTTCCGGATGACCCGGAGGAGGAGATTACCGTATTTGACCCGGAAGACCTGCTGGAACTTTTGGAGGATATCCCACTTGGTATTCCGGTTATTGAGCCGGACAATGACCCGGAAGAGATCGTGATCGAGGATGAAACGCCGGAAGGCCTGCCAAAGACAGGCGTGGCAAGCACTGGTCTGTTTGTGGCAATCGGTATGGCAATGATGTCATTCGGTGCGGCTCTTGGAATTGGCGGCAAAAAGAAAAAAGACAAAGATAGGGATAAAGATAAGGAACAATAAAATACCATAGTGAAACGGCTGCCATATGACAAACCATGTGGCAGCCGTTTTATTATGATGAATTGGCTCTTGACATTTTCCACCAAAATTTATATAATACTTTCGTGACGATTTTATCGTAAACAGGAAAAAACGAGGGGAAATGATATTTGAATGAATAAATACCAATTGATGTTTTCCGGTTCCATCGCATTGACGATTGGCGGGATTTTACTATTTATATATGGAATTTTGGATAAAAGGATATTCCTTTATATTGGCCCTGCCATCCTTGTTGTGGGGCTTAGGATGCTTGGTGGCTGGATCGCGAGGGCATACACCTATATTTGCAGGGAATGTTATATGCGGATTGACGTTGGCAGGGGGGAAGCATTGTTTGCGTTGCCCGCGGGGAATGCCTGCAGATGGATTTACTGTCCGAAATGCCGGAAGAAGACAGCATGCAAGGCACGTAAAGTTCCTTTGCGCAGATATGTTTTTTAGGGTGGAAGTGTGATCATATGGACGGCTGTTGCTGGCTGTGGAAAACGGGAAAGCTTGCACGGCTATTTTTTTGTCGTTTTTTATAATATTTTGGAACAGACAGGAGGGCAAAAAAATGCGGGAGGGAAGCAG
>CAYMGZ010000014.1:0-1712 GCA_964390095.1 uncultured Lachnospiraceae bacterium
GGACCAGGGGATGGTATTCTTTCGCCGGGTGTGACACCGGTACCGACGGATGCGGATGAAGTGCGCAAGGAAGATTATGTAAAGAACATCCTGATTTTTGGGATTGACCAGGGCAGCATGGACAGTGTGCATTCCGGCAGCCTGAATACGGACACGATCATGATTGCCACATTGAACACGAAAGATAAGAGTGTTAAGATTACTTCTATTTTGCGTGATATGTATGTGGAGTTGGATGACGGGGTCGGGAGGAAGCTGAATTCCATCTATGCGGTTGGCAGGAAAGGCGGGCAGGGACCGGAGCTTTTGATGCACACGATCGAAAAGTATTATAAAATTGACCTGATGGGCTATGCTTACGTCAAACTGGAAGCTTTTGAGGATGTCGTGGATATCCTTGGCGGTGTCTCGATCGAGCTTGGGGCGAAGGAAGCCAGTTACCTGAACCGGACGAATTATATCACAAACCCGAAAAACCGTAACTTAAAAGCGGGCGTGAACCATATGAACGGGAACCAGGTGGCGGGCTACTGCCGCATCCGCAAGGTGGAGACTTTGGGCGGAGCGACGAATGATTATGGCCGCACCCTGCGCCAGCGCCGCGTGTTACAGGCCATCTTCCAGGGGTATAAATCACAAAGCCTGTTCAATCTGTGGTCGGTAACGCAAAAATGCCTTGGAAAGATCACGACGGACTTAACAGTGGACCAGATGGAAGAACTGATCCAGATGTTTGTGGAGTGCGGGATTTCTGACATGGAATCCTTCCGTCTCCCGATCAACGATTCCTTTTACGATTCGGCGAAAAAAGGCTACAACGGGGTCACATACGGACTTGTAGTCAATGATATCGAGGCAAATATTTTATATTTGTACGAAAATTTATACGCAGACACGCCGGATGAGGCAAAGGCGAACTACGATGCGCTAAAGCGCTGAAAATATCTTTTTAGCGGGAATCCAATCGGTTGTCAAAGGAGGAAGGAATGGAGAATAAGGAGTATCCGGGGGAATTTGATCCGACAAAGGACGATGCTTTCCAAAAAAATCTCGATGAGGCGATCGAGCCGACCCACTATGAAGAGACAGCAATCGACATTGATACACAGGATATGACTTCCATCCTTACCATCAAAGGGGATGAGGAGGAGGAACTTCCGGTCATTGACACAAGCATCCTTGAGGGCGATGATATGCCGCTAGAGAAGGAAGTGGATGACGCGGTGATTGAGAATATCAGCAACCAGCTTGCTTCCCAGGTCGGTGTGGAATACAGCGTGCAGGAAAGCTTAAAAAAGAAGATGCAGCGGGCAAAACGCCCGCTGCCTGCTTGGCTGGTACCGACACTGGTCGCGGCAGGGGTTTTCCTCATCGGGATCCTGGTTCTTTTTGTGTCAAAACCGGGGCGGAATTTTTTGATTGCGCACGGCATCGGCAAATTATTTGGGGATTATACGACCTATATGCCGGAGCAGGAAAAAAGATTGCTGCAGGCAGTTTTGCCACTGCTTCCTTCCCTGCCGCAGCAAGTGCCGCCGGATACGGGAAATGACCTGCCCGCAGACCCGGGGCTTACAGAAGTGCCGACACCGGATGCCACGCCGCCCGCAGGGGAGGATGAGCCGGCGGAAGATACCGTCCACCATTTCCTTGTCCTTGGGATGGATGAAGAGGAAGGGGGCGGCGAGGCAAGCTCCGACCTGATCTTGTTC
>CAYMGZ010000014.1:1722-6734 GCA_964390095.1 uncultured Lachnospiraceae bacterium
CGTCACGGTGAACGCGACCAGGGGGGAGGTCAAACTGACTACTATTTTGCGGGATCTTTTCGTGACGATGCCGGGCAGTGGGGAGGATACTTTATGCCTTGCATATGCGCGCGGCGGGATCGCGCTTGTTTATGACACGTTAGAACGCAACCTTGGGATCCGCCCGGACGGCTATCTGTTGTTTTCCTATGACAAATTCCGCTCGTTTGTAGACAGGCTTGGCGGTGTGACAATCAGCCTGACCGCAAAGGAAGCGGATTACCTAAATAAGACGAATTACATTTCCATGCCGGAAAACAGGACGGTGGCAAGCGGCGAGAACCATCTGAACGGAGACCAGGCTCTCGGCTATTGCCGGATCCGCCATGTCGGAACGGCACAGAATGAATATAATGATATCGGGCGCACGGCAAGATGCCAGCGCTTTATTATGGCGCTGTATGAGCAGAACCGCGGGAGGGGTGCCGCGGAACTCTACGGTATTTTGCGGGAATGCTTCGCGTTGGTGACAACGGACATTACCGGGGAGGAATGCAGCAGCTATCTGAATTTATTTTTAAACATGCCTGAGAGTACATTTTCCACTTACCGCATTCCGGCGGAGGGAAGTTACACGACCAGCATTATCCGTGGCAGGGCGGCCCTGGTGGCGGACCTTGCGGAGAACCGCGCGATGTGGCAGGATTTTTTGTTCCCGCCAAGACAGCCGGAGAAAGAAGGTAACACCCCATAAGGGTGTCACACCGCAAGGGGTGTCACACCGTAAGGATTGTGGGGAGGGGCAGGCAGGAATGGGGTTTTTATGCAAATTCAATTATGGAGAGAGATTTTGGAGCCTTACGCGCTTGCGGTGGAGGAACTGAAAGTAAAATTCAACCATATGATCGGGGAATACCGCAGGGCGGGGGAATATTCACCGATCGAGCAGGTGACGGGCAGGGTAAAAACAATATCGAGCATTTTGGAGAAGACCCAGAAAAAGGGGATTGCGCTCGATGATATCGAACAGCATATCGAGGACATTGCGGGGGTGCGCATCATATGCCAGTTCGTGGAAGATATTTTCCGGGTGGTGGAGCTGATCAAAAACCGCCGTGACATGAAGATAAAGAGCGAGAAGGATTATGTTTCCCACCAGAAGGACAGCGGCTACCGCAGTTACCATATCATTGTCTGGTACTCGGTGGAAACCGTAAAAGGACCAAAGACCATCCCGGTGGAGATCCAGATCCGCACGCTCGCAATGGATTTCTGGGCGACCGTGGAGCATTCGCTCCAATACAAATATAAGGAACACATGCCGGAGCGCTTAAGACAGCGGCTGCACAATTCCGCGGAGACGATCATCATCCTCGATAAGGAAATGTCCTCCGTGCGGGATGAAATCATGGACGCACAAAATTCGTTCCGGATTAAGGCCAATATCATTTCGGATATCTTAAATAATATCCAGAACCTTTACAAGGTCGCAAACAAACGGGAAGTCATCAAGATACAGGATGAGTTCTTCCGGATCTATAACATGGAGGATATGGCCTTGCTTGAAAAATTCAACCGCGAGCTGGATGTGATTGCGGAGGGATACCAGGCGCAGAGCCTGCGTTAAATATTTTGGAAAAATATGGAACATGTCAAGGGGGATCAGGATGCAGTTTCCGGTGGAATATGAAAAGCGGATGAAACAACAGCTTGGGGAGGAGTATGCCGAATATGTGCGCTGCTTTGAAAGTCCCTGTGTGGGCGGGTTGCGGGTCAACACCTTAAAGATTTCGCCCGATGCGTTTTTGGCGCTGTCGCCGGATCCCATCGTGCGCATCCCCTGGATCGCAAACGGGTACTTTTATTCGGGGGATGTCTCCCCGGCAAAGCACCCGTTTTATTTTGCCGGCCTGTACTATTTGCAGGAGCCAAGCGCGATGACCCCGGCAAGCCTGCTGCCTGTAACACCGGGTGATAAGGTGCTTGACCTTTGCGCGGCACCGGGCGGCAAGAGCACGGAGCTTGCGGCAAAGCTTGGCGGGAGGGGGGTATTGGTTGCAAACGACATCAGCAATTCACGGGCGAAGGCGCTGCTCAAAAATATCGAACTTTTCGGCGTGAAAAATGCGGTGGTCGTAAGCGAGGCACCGGCAAAGCTTTCGGAGCGTTTCCCCGGCTATTTTGACCGGATTCTGGTCGATGCCCCGTGCTCCGGCGAGGGGATGTTCCGCAAAAGCCCCGCCATCATGAAAAACTGGGAGCAATACGGCACCGGGTATTATCGGGACTTACAGCGCCAGATTTTGCCGGAGGCGGTAAAAATGCTTGCCGCAGGCGGTGACCTGCTCTATTCGACCTGCACGTTCTCACCGGAGGAGGATGAGGGAACGGTGCAGTTTTTGCTTGAAAAATTCCCGGAGCTTGAACTTGTTCCGGCGCTTCCAAAAATCCCCGCGGATGGGGTGGACTATACAGGGTTTTCGACAGGAAGGCCGGATTGGGTAAGCGGAGGAGATGAGCGGTTAAGCTACACCGTGCGCCTATGGCCGCACAAGCTTTTTGGTGAGGGGCATTTCATCGCCCTGCTGCACAAAAGGGAAGATGCCAACATGCCGGTATCCCATAAGACGGAGGAAATCCATGCCGCAAAGCTCTCCGGTGAGGCGGCGGAATTTTTAAACAAAATCACCCCGGGATTTGACCCGGCAAGGATCATGAACCGGGAGGGGAAGCTTTATCTTTTGCCGGAAGGGCTCCCGCCGCTTTGCGGGCTGCGCATCCTGCGCTCCGGACTGCTGCTCGGCGAGGAGAAAAAGGGGCGTTTTGAACCGAGCCAGGCACTGGCGATGGCACTGAAAAAACAGGAATACCCGGATGTTTATGCCTTGCCGGCGGATGAGGCAGACCTTGTGCGGTACTTAAAATGCGAATCGCTCACGGCAAAGATGCCGCTTGCGGATGGGTACGTGCTTGTCTGTGTGGGGGATTACCCGCTCGGATGGGCAAAATGCAGCAAAGGAAGTTTGAAAAACAAGTATTTGCCGGGATGGCGGATGATGTAGCCGCGATTTTGCGGCAAGATTTTCATTGGGATGGAGGAAGCGGTTTGACGGAAAAAAATCTGCGTCTGGATAAATATCTTGCAGACATGAAAGTTGGAACGCGCAGTGAAGTAAAAACATATATCCGGAAATGCCGTGTGACGGTCAACGGCGAAGTCGTCCGGGAGACCGGCCACAAAATCCTGCCGACGGACAGTGTTGCCTTTGATGGTAGGAAAATCGGATATGTAAAAAAAGAATATATCATGCTTAACAAACCTGCGGGTGTCCTGACGGCGGCAAGGGATAAAAAAGCACCGACCGTATTTTCACTTTTATCGGACACAAAGAGAAAAGACCTGTTTCCGGTCGGACGGCTGGATAAGGATACGGAAGGGCTTTTGCTCATCACAAACGATGGCGAACTGGCACACTGCCTGCTTTCACCCAAAAAACATGTGGACAAGCTCTACTACGCAAAGGTAAGGGGGCAGGTGGACGCTTCCCATGTGGCAAAGTTTGCCGCCGGGCTTTTGGTGGATGGGGAGTTTACGGCGCTCCCGGCAAAGCTTGCCATCCTGCGTGCGGGTGAAGTTTCGGAAGTAGAGCTTACCATACAGGAAGGGAAATTCCACCAAGTAAAACGGATGTTTGAGGCGGTTGGCATGGAAGTCATTTTTTTAAAACGCCTTGCGGTGGGGAATTTGCGTCTGGATGGGGATTTGCCGGTGGGCGCGTTCCGCAGCCTGACCGATGAGGAAGTTTCGGGACTGATGTGCCTGTGTGGGGACGGACCAGACCAAGGAAGGAACCCATGGGCAAAAAAAGAGGATCCGCTGACGGGGGAAGATTCCGGGCAGACGGATGAAGCGGATGGGTTTATGGGAAGAAATCCCATATTGGAAAACAAAGAGGCAAGCGTGGTGGAAAAGGATAGCAGTATCGCCTTAACAAAAATGCTTTACGGCATCCGGGGGGTGCTGTTTGACCTCGATGGGACTTTGGTGGATTCGATGTGGATGTGGGAACAGATTGACATCGAATACCTGGGGCGTTTCGGGATCCCGCTCCCACAGGGGTTACAGGGGCAGATCGAGGGGATGAGTTTTTCGGAGACCGCACAGTATTTCAAACAGCGTTTTCCGGCAATCACGGAAACCATCGAGGAGATGAAGGTGACATGGAACCGGATGGCGTGGGAAAAATACGCACATGAAGTCTTCCTGAAACCCGGCGCGCTTGGCTTTTTAAAATATTTAAAGGGTAAGGGAATCCGCACCGGCATTGCGACAAGCAATTCAGCCGAGCTTGTGCACACGGTACTTTCATCCCTGAACGCGGAGGAGTATTTTGACGAGGTGCATACCGCCTGCGAAGTAAAAGCAGGAAAACCTGCGCCCGACCTCTACCTTTATGTGGCAAAAACACTGGGGCTTTTGCCACAGCAATGCCTTGTGTTCGAGGATATCTGCAAGGGCATTGCGGCAGGGAAAGCGGCGGGGATGCGCGTCTGTGCCGTGGACGATGCCTACTCAAAGGAAGCGGAATGGGAAAAACGTAAAATGGCGGATTATTTCATTAAAGACTATACGGATTTTGGATTTTAAGGGCACAAACGATACAAGGAACGGTTTTTGCCACGCGGGAGCAACCTGATAGGGAAGAGAAAAGCGGCCGCAGCATGACCGCAAGCACACACAGCTTTTGTTATGCGGGAACAACCTGATAGGAAAGAGGCAGATATGGGGAAAAAAAAGAACCGCCCCCTGCGCGGGCAGAGGGGTTACATTGATACACAAAAGGTGTACCGTATCAAGAAAACAATATGTTACATACTGATTGGAATCGGTATTTTTGTGCTAGGGCTCTGCCTGAACAAGTTTGAAAAAACCAATCTTTTTACGGTTATCGCGGTTCTGACGGTACTCCCGGCGACCAAGGCATTGATTGGGGTCATTGTCCTGATGCCGTACCATTCCGTAAAAGAGGCGC